>JAISNZ010000004.1 GCA_031275955.1 Desulfovibrio sp.
GCTGCTCCGGGGCGGGATATCAGCCCTACACAAAGAGCACGCTGACGGAGGACTCGGTATGGATGTTATGAATGGCCTTGGCCAAAAGTCCGGCAACAGAAATGACTTTTACTTTCGGACAGTTGGCGCATTTTTCCCCACAGGGAATGGTATCCGTGACAAAAATCTGGGAAAAAGGGGACGCGTTCAGGCGTTCTATGGCCGGTCCGGAAAATACCGGGTGGGTGGCACAGGCCATGACTTCCCTGGCTCCATTTTCCAGGAGGACATTTCCGGCGGCCACCAGAGTGCCCGCGGTGTCGATCATATCGTCAATCACAATATCCGTCTTGTCGGTGACGTCGCCGATGACATGCATCGCCGTGGCCTGATTGGGATGATCCCGGCGCTTGTCGATGATAGCCAGGGTGGCCCCCAGACGCTTGGCATAGGACCGCGCCCGCTCCACTCCCCCGGCATCGGGTGAGACGATGACCACATCCTGGGCAATCTGGCGGATATGGTCCAGCATCACCGGTTGGGCGAAGAGGTTGTCCACGGGAACATTGAAAAAACCCTGAATCTGTCCCGCATGCAGGTCAATGGTCACCAGCCGGTCCATGCCGGCGGACTCCAGAAAATCGGCCACCATTTTGGCGCTGATGGGCGCGCGCGGGCTGACCTTCCTGTCCTGGCGCGCGTAGCCGTAATAGGGGACCACCGCCGTGACCCTGGCGGCGCTGGCCCTTTTCAGGGCATCCAGCATCAGGGTCAACTGCATGAGGTGAAAATTGACCGGCGCGCATGTGGGCTGAATGACATAGACATCGTCGCCCCGGACGTTGTCTCCGATTTCAATGCGGATTTCCCCATCGCTGAAGGTATCGCAGACGGCAGGGGAGAGAATGCAGCCCAGATGATTGCAGATGACCCGGGCGAGTTCCGGATTGGCTGTGCCTGTCAGGACTTTTAAGTTGCCGTACATGGATGTTCATCGGGATAAAGGGTGGAAGGGAAAAATGAACCTCCGCGGACGCTCCCGTCGCATTGGTCCATCCTGGCAGGGGCGGAAGGATTCGAACCCTCGAATGACGGGACCAAAACCCGTTGCCTTACCAACTTGGCGACACCCCTGCGTCACAAGGCGTGCGTAAAAACCCTGACTCCGGTTGTCCGCAGCTTCCGGGCGGCATTCCCGGCGGTCTCGCCATCCGTGAAAAGACCAAAGAGGGATGCTCCGCTGCCGCTCAAACGGACAACGGCCGCGCCGTCGCGCCGCAGACTTTCACAGATCCTCGCCAACGGGGGGAAGGCCGGAAAGATGACCTCCTCGAAGTCGTTTCCCGGCGCCATGACGCGGGCGAAGGATGGTCTAGTAGCCCGCGCGGCGTCCCTTGTCAAGACTTCGGGGGATTCCGCCTTCGAACGGGCCTCGTCCAGAAGCGAGAAGGCCCAGGCGGTGGAAATAACCAGATCCGGACAGGCCAGAACAAGATGCAGGCCCGCGCAGGGAGAGGGAACAGGTTCCAGAATTTCTCCTGTTCCCCGGGCCAGGGCCGGCTTGTTCAGCAGGAAAAAGGGAACGTCCGCGCCCACCCGCGCCCCCAGATCCACAAGGGCCGCCGGGGAAAGTCCGGTTTTTCCCTCCTCCTGGGCCAAGGCCTGGATGAAAATCAGGAACCGGGCGGCATCGGCGCTTCCTCCCCCCAGGCCGGAACCATGGGGGATGCCTTTTTCCAGGCGGACAGAGAGCGCCGGGGCAAACCCCGTTGCCTCCGCATACAGGGCATAGGCCTTGGTCAGGCTGTTGCGGGAGGGATCAATGCCTGGTGTGTCGCAGGCCACATGCAGTTCCCCGCGCGAATCCTCCGCGTCCAGAACCGAGACCTCCAGGGTATCCTCAGGGGCGGAAAGGGGGAGAAAGAAAGATTCCAGGGTATGGTAGCCATTGGGCAGCTTGTCCCTGATCTTCAGAAAAAGATTGATCTTGCAGCCGCAGGTCAGACGGTGGAAGGAGAGGAGACGCGGCCGGGTCATGGCTACGGGGAGGGCAATATTTCCAGGGTGAGCGTATCGTTGGTGTAGACGCAAATTTCAGCGGCAATGCCCATGGAGGCGCGGGCAATCGTCTCGGGAGACATTTCCGGGGCATGCCGGAGTAAAGCCCTGGCCGCAGCCAGGGCATAGGGACCGCCGCTTCCGATGGCGGCAATGCCGTCATCTGGTTCAATTACGTCCCCTGTGCCGGAAAGGATGAGGGTGGTCGCGGAATCCGCCACCAGGAGCATGGCCTCCAAACGGCGCAGGTATTTGTCCTGCCGCCAGTCCTTGGCCATTTCCACAGCCGCCCGGACCAGGATGCCGGCATGTTCTTCCAGCTTGGCCTCAAAGCGTTCAAACAGGGTGAAGGCATCGGCGGTGGACCCGGCAAAGCCGGCCAGAATGGCGCCCTTGTACAGGCGGCGTACCTTTTTGGCCTGATGTTTCATCACCACGGCCTGTCCCATGGTGACCTGTCCGTCTCCGGCCAAGGCCACACAGTTGTTTTTTCTCACAGCCAGGATCGTTGTTCCTTGCATCTTCATGACAGGTTCCGTCGCGCCGGCAAGGGCGAAGAGGTTACAAGGCGGTACACGGAGATCCGCTTCACGTTTTCCTTCCCAAGATTGTCACGAGAATTTCTTGAGAATCCTGAGATGGTTACCAGAATTCCTGCCTGTCTGTATATTCGGTGGCGAAGCGTTCCGCGCGGGCCTTTTCATCCGGCGTTTTCGCCAGTTCCTTGGCCTTGCTGAAAAACTGCTCAACGCGTTTTCTGTTGTTTTCGTACAGGGCGCCATAGGCCATGTGCAGGTTGGCGTTGAACATCTGCCCATCGGCGCCGTAATAGCGGGCCAGAAGGGTATGCACCTCGGAGTCTTCCGGAACGGCGCGCAGGACCTCCAGGGTATAGTCGATGGCCTGTCTGTTTTTGCCGGCATCTCCCAGGCTTCGGGCGTAAAAGAAAAGGGCCATGATATCCTTGTTGTTCATGGAGACGGCCTGCTGCAGGAGGCTTGCTCCCATGTTCCGGTTGCCTTTGGTATAGTGGAAGCGGCCGGCCTCGCGGACAATGAGTTCGTCCTGCGGATCGCAGGCCAGGGCCTCCTGAAAAGCCGTGGCGGCCTCGTTGACGCGATTCAGGCGGGCATTCAGGATGCCCTGACCCATAAGGGCCATGCAGCGGTTCGAGGTTGCCGTCTGTTGGCTGAAGATCTGGGCCGCGCTTTGGGGCGTGCCGTAACGGGCGCGCGTCAGGGCCTGCACGCGCAGGAACTGTGTGTCGGAATCCTTCTTGTCCTGCAGGGCGGCCGGGAGCCTTTTCAGGCGTATACCCATGTCCTGGACGCGGTCCAGGACGCCGGGATGCGTGGAAAGGTACGGGGGAACCGTGCTGCCCATCAGCCATTGGCGGCGGCCGATGACTTCAAAGGCCCCGACCATTCCGCGCGGGGGATATCCGGCTTCGGTAAGGTAATTCATGCCCACCTGATCGGCTTCCGCTTCGTCGGCCCGGCTGTAGCTGAGCAAAGCGGCCTGCCCGGCGGCCACGGCCCCGGTCATGGCCGCGGCGCCGCCCTCGCCGCCGATGAAGGCTCCGGCCAGAGCGCCGAGCAGGGACAGCAGGCTGACGATCTGGCCTTGTTCAATACGCCGGCCAATATGGCGCTGGGTGATATGGGCCAGCTCGTGGGCGATGACGGCAGCCAGTTCCGACTCATGCCGCATGGCCAGGATCAGCCCGGTATGGACAAAAATATAGCCGCCGGGGCAGGCAAAGGCATTGACGGCATTGTGCCGGATAACGCCCGTGGTGAAAGAATACGGCTGCGGCGGAATGTTTTTGGTCAAGCGGGCCACAATGCCGGCGACATAGTCCACCACCTCGGGGTCCTGAACCAGGGGCATGCGGGTTCTGACCAGGATGTTGAATTTTCGTCCCAGTTCCAGTTCGTCCTTGAGGGTGAATGCGCCGAAAATGGCCGCCTGGGCCGGAAGAAGGACGGTCAGGAACAGGAAGCAGATCAGCGGGATCAGGGGAAAGATCCGCGGAAGGGAAGCGGACAGGCCGGAAAAAAGGCGGGGTGAGGATACAGGGCGGCTGCCGGAGGGGATCAGGCAATGTCCCATAGGGATCCATCCGGCGTGTCACGGACCTCGACGCCCAGGTTGGCCAGCTCAAGACGCATCTCGTCAGCGGACGGGAAGTCTTTGGCGGTTCTTGCGGCAAGGCGTTTTTGCAGTAGTGTTTCCACAAGGACAAGGTCAACGGAGCGCCGTTTTGCCCGGCAGATTTTCAGGCTGTCCAGAAATTCCCCGGGATTATGTCCCAGAATGCCGAGAACTCTGTTCCAGACTGCAACTCGGCCGAGGATGCCCTCCAGAAGCTCACGACAGCCGGCATTTTTCCGCAGAGCCTTGTCATCCAGTATTTTGTTGACCAGATGAGCAAAGCCGTTGCAGTGGCCTAGGGCCGCGGCGGTGTTCAAGTCATCGGCCATGGACTTCTCCCAGCCGGCGGCCAGACGCTGGTATTCATCCAGCAGATCCCGGGGAGCGGCCCCCCCCTGGGGAACAGGGCGGGCGCATTCCCCCTGGAGCAACGCAAGGGTTTCATACAGCCGCTTCAAATTTTTTTCCGCGCTTTCCATGGCTTCTTCGCTGAAATCAATGGGCGAATGATAATGCCGGCCCAAAAGGAAAAAGCGCAGAACCTCCGGGAGGAAATGATCCAGAATGTCCCGGATGGTTTTGAAATTGCCGAGGCTTTTGGACATTTTTTGCGCATCTACCTGCACGAAACCGTTATGCACCCAAAAACGGGCCAGGGGTTTTCCGCTGGCGGCCTCTGTCTGGGCGATTTCGTTCTCATGATGGGGAAAAACGAGATCCTGACCACCGCCGTGAATATCCAGAGGCAGGGGGAGTTCCCGCTCGCTCATGGCGGAACATTCAATATGCCAGCCGGGCCTGCCCGGTCCCCAAGGACTGTTCCAGAAAGGTTCTCCCGGTTTGGCGCTCTTCCAGAGGGCAAAATCCAGAGGATCCTCCTTTTCCTCTCCGGGCGCGATCCGGGCTCCGGCCCGCATATCATCAAGGCTTCTG
>JAISNZ010000023.1 GCA_031275955.1 Desulfovibrio sp.
GCCAGGACGACGATCTCCGGCGAATGGAACCAGTCCAGTTCCTTGCCCCGGTCCAGCATCATCTGGAAGGCGCCCACCCCGCAAATGAGGAGGCCGAGGCCCACGGCGCTGACCGGCAGAGACTCCCGCGGCGTTTCCCGGCCGCCCAGAAGGCGCAGCGCCAGGGAGAGCACCAGGATGCCCAGGGGGATATTGAGGAAAAAGATCCAGCCCCAGGGGAGATTGTCGCTGATATAGCCCCCCAGAATGGGGCCGAAGATGGGCGCCACGGATACGGTCATGGACCAGAGAGCAATGACCATGTTGCGCCGTTCCGGGGAACAATTGGTGATCAAAAGGCTCTGGGCCAGGGGCACCATGGGCCCGCCCGCGGCGCCCTGGAAGATCCGGAAGACCACCAGCATGCCCAGGTTGGTGGCAAGGCCGCAGAACAGGGACATGAGGGTAAAAAGCCCGGTGGACCACAAAAAAAGCCGGACCTGACCCAGGCGTTTCGCCAGCCAGCCGGAAACGGGCAGGGCGATGGCGTTGGCCACGGCGTAAGAGGTGATGATCCAGGTTCCCTGCGTGCTGGAGACCCCCAGATTTCCCGCGATGGTGGGAATGGAGACGTTGGCGATGGTGGTGTCCAGGACCTGCATGAAGGTCCCCAAAGGCAGGGCCACTGTCAAAAGGGCCATGCGCCAGCCGGTGAGCGGTTCGTGCGGCATGGGGGCTACCAGGCGCTGTTGGCGCGGATGATCTCTTCGATTTCCGCGTTGACGGAGGCCGGATCAAGAGTCAGGACATCGGTGGCGTAAAGGGCCGGCGTTTCCGTGGCCGGGGCCAGCATCCGGCCCCGGGCGTCGGAGACGTCCACGCTGACGAGGCAGGACAGCCCCAGGAGCAGGGGATTCTGGGCCACTTCGTCCGGGTTGAGGGCGATTTTCACGGGCACGCGCTGGATCACCTTGATCCAGTTGCCGGTGGCGTTTTCCGGAGGCAGGAGGGAAAAACTGCTGCCGGTGCCGGCCGTGAACCCGGCCACCGTGCCCTGATAGAGGACGGAACCGCCGTAGAAATCCGTCCGGATGACCGCGGGCTGCCCGATGCGCATCCGGGAGAGCTGCACCTCCTTGAAATTGGCGTCCACCCATATCCCGGCAAGGGGAATGACCGCCATGAGGGGCTGCCCCGGCGTAACGCGCAGGCCCACCTGGGCGGAACGGCGGGCGACAAAGCCGTCCACCGGGCTTGCGATCTCGCAGCGTTTGAGAGCCAGCCAGGCCTCGCGCACCCGATCCGCGGCCAGGAGAACCTGGGGCTGCTCCCGCAGGGGGCCTTCGCCCAGAAGGGCATGATTGGCCTCCAGGGCCAGCCGGGCCGCCCTGAGGGCGGATTGGGCGATGGCCGCATTGTCGCGGGCATGGCTGAGTTCTTCCTCGCTGACGGACATGGCCGTGCGGTGTTCCCGCCGGCGGGCGTAATCGCTCCAGGCCTTGTCATATTCCCTGAGGCGCTGATCCGCTATGGCGGACAGCCGCTCGGATTCCAGCATCAGGCCGCGGGTGCGGCGCACGGTATCGGCCAGGGAGGCGCGGGCGCGGGACAAGGCCAGACGGGCGTCCGTGTCGTCCAGGCGGACAAGGATTTGCCCGGAGCGGACGGCCTGGGTGTTGTCCGCGAAAATCTCCTTGACCGTGCCGGTCACCTGGGCGGAAATCCTGGCCTGATTCCCGGAAACATAGGCGTCATCCGTGGATTCCCGCGCAGCGAGGAAAAAGATCCAGTAGAACAGCCATGCCCCTCCGGCCAGCAGGAAAAACAGGCAGAGGCCGCCCACCAGCCGGCCCCGGAGGCCGGCGCCCTGGAAGGAGGCGCGCAGAGAAGCGGAAGACAGGTTCGGCATAACTGTGTCCTTGACGGCGGATCCGTCTCTGGGCGGAGAATGGAGGGATAGCGGTTCCCTGTCAAGCCGCGGCGCGGGATTTTTCCTTTCGGCCGGGGGCCGCGAAAAATCTCTTGATCCGCCGGCGGGAGGGCGCTATGATGTTTATATAGATAACCAAAGCGGCAATAATAAATTGTTTTTACAGGAGATTAAAAAAAATGACGGAAGCGACCGCGCGCAAGCTTGTCCTCCTGGCGGCAGCGGCGAAATATGATGCTTCCTGCGCCTCCAGCGGCACGACCCGGCGCAGCAGCCGGGGGGGCGTGGGCACGGCCTCCGGCTGGGGGATCTGCCATTCCTTTGCCGGGGACGGGCGCTGCATTTCCCTGTTGAAGATCCTGTACAGCAATGTCTGCCGTTATGACTGCGCCTACTGCGTCAACCGCCGGAGCAACGACATTCCCCGCGCCTCTTTCGACGTGCGGGAACTGGCGGACCTGACCATTGAGTTTTACCGGCGCAATTACATTGAAGGTCTGTTCCTGAGTTCCGGCGTGGTCCACAGCCCGGATCACACCATGGAACGCCTTGTCCAGGTGGCGCGGGAACTGCGCCGGAGGCGCCGCTTCAATGGCTATATCCATCTGAAGGCCATTCCCGGGGCCAGTCCGGAACTGGTGCGCCAGGCCGGGCTTTTCGCCGACCGCCTCAGCGTGAATGTGGAAATTCCCGCCGAGGCGGATCTGCGCCGGCTGGCCCCGGAGAAAGACCATCAGAGCGTCTATGCGCCCATGGGCCATATCCGCGCCCGGATTCTGGAAAACCGGGAGGATCGGAAAAAATACCGCCATGTCCCCTCCTTTGTCCCGGCCGGGCAGAGCACCCAGATGATTATCGGCGCCGGCGGGGAGGCGGATCGCGATATCCTCCGCCTGGCCTCTTTCCTTTACCGGGGGCCGGAACTGAAACGGGTCTACTACTCAGGTTTCATTCCGGTGAATCCGGATGACGACCGCCTGCCCGCCCTGCGGGAACCGCCCCTGGTCCGGGAAAACCGTCTGTATCAGGCGGACTGGCTCCTGCGCTTTTATGCCTTCACGGCCGAGGAAATCCTTGACGGCCCCTCCCCGAACCTGGATGCGGACATTGACCCCAAACTGGCCTGGGCCTTGCGCCATCCGGAATACTTTCCCCTGGACGTCAACAGGGCCGACTACGCCCAGATCCTGCGCGTGCCCGGCATCGGCCTGCAATCCGCCCGGCGCATTGTCCTGGCCCGGCGCCATGCCCGGCTCAACGCCGGGCATCTCAGGCAAATGGGCGTTGTCCTCAAACGGGCCCAGTATTTTTTGCTCAACCAGGAAACCCCTGTACTGACCATTCAGGACGCCGGTCCGGCCCGTGTGCGCGCGGCCCTGAACCCCGTCGGCGCCCCCCGCCAACTGTCTCTCTGGAACACGGACGGAACAGCCCATGCCGGCCTTTCTCTATGACCGAACCTTTGAGGGCTTGCTCTGCGCGCTGTTCGACGCCTACAGCCGCAAAGACTTTCCCGATGTCCTGCTGGCCGCGGGCGATGTCCTGCCCTTGCCGGCGATGCGGACGCATCGCGTGCTCACCAGCCGGGACAGGGCGATCCGGGTCTGGAAGGGGCTGGCGGGAAAACTTTCCCCCAACGCCCTGCACAGCCTCGCCTATGCCTGGCTGGGAGAGGAGGAAGGAGGCGACATCCGGCTCTTGCGCTGCATGCGCAAAGTTTTTGACAGCCGGGGTTCCCCGGAGACGGACCTGGGTGATTTCCTTGCCGTTTTCCGCCTGGCCCGCAAAGTCAACCGCGAAGCGCACAGGCTGCAAGGTTTCGCCCGTTTCCAGAAGACCGCCCAGGGGGTCTATTTCGCGGCCGTCGAACCCCGCTACGACCTTCTGCCCCTGCTTGCCCCCCATTTCGCCGCACGCTTCCCCGACCAGCAGTGGATTCTCTACGATGTGGGACGCCGCTACGGCCTTTTCTGCGACAAGGGCGCCTACCGGGACATAACCCTGGCTGCGGGCTGCCTGCGGCAGAACCGCCTGGAGGACGGCCTGCTGGCTGACGGGGAAAAAATCTTCCAAACCCTCTGGAAGAGCTACTGCCAGGCCCTGACCATCCAGGAACGCCTGAATCCGAAGCTGCAGAGCCGCTGTCTGCCGCGCCGCTACTGGCCCTACCTGACGGAGATGGCTGAAAGCGCGCAAATCTCCTCCTGATTCGAATTTCACGGCACAACCGCATCCATGCGGTTGTGCCGTGGCGGCTGCGGCGGGAACGTGGCCTTGCCCCCCAAACCGCCCCCGGCAGGGGTGGAACCCCGGGAGAGCGGCGCTTTGCGGCCAAGCCGCGGGCAGGATCCCGTCATATTCCTGACATTTTGCCGCCTTTTGCCCGTCCTGGAGCGATTTCGCTTTGAGCTTGCCGCCTGACGGCGGCCCGCCCGCGCCAATCTCGCGGGCGTCGCTGCGCTTCGCGCCGCCAGGGCATTTTCCCGAATATACAAGGTGAAGGTGAAAATGCTCGAGCCGCTCCGGCAAGGAGAAGGGCCGCCGCGCGGAGTTTTTGGCAAGTATCTTGCATGTTCCCGGCAGACAAGAAAAAAGGGTTCAGGCCGCCTCTTTGGGGGAGCAAAGCCTCGCTCAAAAGAAGAGGTCAGCCCGGGAAATCCCCAAGGCCCGGCGTCCTTTCCCGGAGGAGTCCATATGCAGGAAGCCATGTTCAGCGCCCTTTTCGGAGCGTTGTCCAACGAGCACCGGGTGAACAGCATCGCCAACAACCTGGCCAACGTGAACACGACCGGCTACAAGCGCGATCTGCTGGCCTTTCGCGATACCTTCGCCATGTACGCCCATGACCAGATCATGGAACCCATGGTTAATCTGCGTTCCAAAAAGCTCTTTCCCGAGCCGCAGCACATGGCCAGACCCCGTATCGCCCTGGCCTATACGGATTTTCAGCAGGCCGGCCTCAAGGTGACCGGCGCCCCCTTTGATCTGGCCATCAGCGGCGAGGGATTTTTCCGCGTGGAGACGCCGCAGGGGGAATTTTACACCCGCAACGGACACTTTCGCCTGACCGCCGAAGGACAGTTGATCACGGAACAGGGATATCCGGTCCTGGGGGAAGGCGGGGAGATTGTCCTGCCCGGCGGGGTCAGGAATTTCACCATTGCCGAGGACGGCCGTATTTTTGCCGATGGCGAGCTGGCCGGCCAGATTGCCCTGGTGGGAATCGAACCGCAGAGCAATCTGGAAAAGATGGGGCGCAACCTGTACCGCGCCAAAAACGGCGCCGAAATTGAGGAGGTGGAGACCGCCGCCTACCTGGCGCAGGGCTTTCTGGAAACAGCCAACGTGGACGCCGTATATGAGATGGTCAACATGATCGAGGCCCAGCGCCAGTTTGAGGCCTACGCCAAGATCATGCAGACCAGCGATACGCTGGACAAGGCCGCCAGCGACAGAGTGGGGAGGGCACGGTAATGGAACAGAGCATCGCCCTTGGAGGCGCCCTTCGCCCCTGCGCGGAGCCGGGCAAGGTCTCCGGCCGTCCGGGAGGCGTTCCCTCCGGAGGCGGCCTCCGGCGCGGCCTTTTCGCCGTCCTGGAAGCCGCCCGTGTGTACAGCGCTCCCCATATCCTCAGCGCGGAATGCCTGCCGGCCGGAAACGCCCCCCTCCCCGGCACAGGCCATCTCCAGGGGCAAGGAGTTTCCTGCTCATGATGCGATCTCTCTGGACCGCCGCAACCGGCATGGTTGCGCAACAACTGAATATCGACGTGATTTCCCATAACCTGGCCAACGTGAATACCACGGGTTTCAAAAAGGGCCGGGCGGAATTTGAGGATCTCATCTACCAGAATCTGCGCATCGCCGGCACCATTACCGGCGCGGGCGGGGACCAGACCATTCCCACCGGCATCCAGGTGGGCCTCGGCGTGCGTCCTGTTACCGTGCACAAGTTCTTTTCCCAGGGCGATTACCAGAACACCAGCAACCCCCTGGATCTGGCCATTGAAGGCGACGGCTTTTTCCAGGTGCTGGTCAATGGGGAAGAAGCCTACACCAGGGCCGGGGCCTTTAAGCTCAACCAGGACGGCACGGTGGTCACGGCCAACGGCTATGTCCTGCAGCCGGAATTTGCCGTGCCCGTGGAAACCAAGAATATCGTCGTCACGGAAAACGGGCATATTTCCGCCCTGGACGCCAATGGCGAGGAACTGGCCGCCGCCGACATCCCCCTGTACACCTTTATCAACCCGGCCGGCCTGGAAGCCAGGGGACGCAACCTTTACACCACCACCGTCGCCTCCGGCGACGCCCTGGAAGGGGTGCCCGGAGAGGATAACGTCGGCACCATCGCCCAGGGCTTTCTGGAAATGTCCAACGTGGAGGTGGTGGATGAGATGGTCAACATGATTGTGGGGCAGCGCGCCTACGAAATGAATTCCAAGGCCATCCAGACCTCGGATTCCATGCTTCAGATCGCCGTGCAGCTCAAGCGTTCGTAACAGGAACGCAAGGATCGGCCATGTTCGGACGACTTTTTCTCCTCGCCCTGGCGGCGGCCCTCCCCCTGGCCGGGACAGCCCTGGCCGGGACAGCCCTGGCTGCTTCCGGGGACGAAACCCGGGTCCCCTGGCGCATCCGCTTTCTGGAAGCCGCCGTTGTGGCCGGCCCCGCTGTCCTCCTGGGCGAGGTGGCCGTTCCCGTCGGCGACATGCCCGCCGCCACATGGCGTGAGCTGGCCGCGCGGGAACTGTGGCCCGCGCCGGCCCAGGAGAAGAGGCCCCTGAACATGACCCGGCCCCGTTTGCAGGAGGCCGTGGTCCGCAGCATGAACGACCTCGCCCCGTACTGCCTCTTCCCCGGATCCCTCGCTTTGCAGCGCGGCGGCGCCGTCCTGACCCGGGAGCAGATCCGGGACAGCGTCGAGAATCAACTCCGGCCGGCCCTGGCCGTTCTGCCCGGAGAAGCCTCCCTGAACGATTTTCGCCTGCCGCCGTTCATCTTTCTCAGCCACGAGGCCCAGACCCTGGAGGTGGAGCCGCCCCAGAAGATCGCCGCCGGGCGCCTGAATATCCGTCTCCTGATCCGGGAACTGGACGGCAGCGTGACCCAGAAAATCAGCGCCTCTGTCTTCGCGGACTGCTGGATCGAAGTTCCCGTCGCCACGACCGTTCTCAACCGGGACGATGTTCTGGAACCGGGCATGATCACCTTTGTCCGCAAGAATCTCGCGCACCTGCGCGGCGAGATCTGGGACGGACGCGGCGGCCCCTGGCGGGTCCTGCGGCCCATCGGCCTGGAGCAGGCCATTTACCGGGCCGACCTTGGGCATCTTCCCGCCGTCAGGAAAGGCAGTCTCATCACCTTGCTCTACGAAGGGAAAAGCCTCCGGCTCCGCGCCCCCGGAGAAGCCCTGGCCGACGGCGTGCCCGGGGAAAGCATCCCCGTGCGCAATTCCCAGAGCAGAAAACAACTGTACGGCATCGTCCGCGACGCCTCCACGGTGATCACCGGCGCGCCCCTGTGACCATGCCGGACCCCAGAAGGAGCCTTTTATGCGCAAGATCCTTGTTCCCTTCCTTCTCCTGGGCGGCGCCGCCCTTTCCGGATGCAACGGACAGAACTACAGCGCCGCGCCCATGCGTCCCATGGTCCCGGCCCAGGTCTATACCGAACCGGAACAGATCGCCGACAATCCGGGTTCCCTGTTTTCCCTCGCCGAATCCCAGGATCTTTACGCGGATAACCGCGCCCGCCGCGTGGGGGACATCGTCATGGTCAAAATCGTGGAAAACGCCAAGTCCAAAAGCAAGGTCGATACCACCGCCAACCGCGAAACAACGAACAGTCTCGGCATTTCCGCCGCCTTCGGGCGATCCTCCGTGGGTCTCGGCCCACTGAAGGGCGCTGTGGGCACAAATCCCCTGCTGGCCACCTCTTCCACCAGCGAACTGCAGTCCACAGGAGAAACCAAGCGCGAAAATTACGTCACCGCCACCATCGGGGCCCGCGTGCTCCAGGTCCTGCCCGGCGGGCTCCTGCAGCTCCAGGGCGCCCGAGAGGTCCGGGTGAATGAGGAGACGCAGTACATGGTCGTTTCCGGCATCGTCCGGGCCAAGGATGTCGCCTCGGACAATTCCGTCGAATCCACGCAGCTCGCCGATTCGCGCATTGAATACTACGGCAAGGGCGTTCTCGCCGACAAACAGAAGTCCGGCTGGCTTACCCGTCTCCTGGACAACGTCTGGCCGTTTTAGGGAAACACTGATTTATTCCCTTGGGGGGGGGGGGGGGGGGGG
>JAISNZ010000159.1 GCA_031275955.1 Desulfovibrio sp.
GCCCTGGGCAAGCCTTGGCTCACCGTGCGTGACGCGCTGCAAGGCTTGCCTGACCCAAGGGATAAAAAAGCCGCCGCGTTGCACAGCAACCACATTTTCCAGCCCGGAGCGCGTGTTTATGCCGGGCATACGGGCAGCCCTCTGGACTTACCCGCCAAGACGCTGAAAGCGGGCGACCACGGCGTACCCGGCGGCGAAAACATGCTGGTCATGCCTTCCGGTGAAGTACGGTACTTCACGGTCAGGGAATCCGCTCGGCTGCAAACTTTCCCTGATACCTATGTTTTCCACGGCTCATGGACGGAGACTATGCGTCAGCTTGGCAACGCCGTTCCGGTGGCCTTGGCCCGCATCATGGCGGGCAGCATCGCGGAAAAGTTGATTGAAGCCGAAACCAAGCAACTCATAGCCAAGATGAAGCGGGCGGCCTGATGGATATAAAACCCTACAATCCTCTTGATAAGATGAACCTCGGCGGCAGCGTGGCCGACGCCATGCTGGAAAGCGCCGTGCACCCCTTGGGCGGACTGGAACCATTCAACGGAGCTGGTATCTACGCCATTTACTACACGGGCGACTTTGAGGCGTATAAGCCCCTGGCGACGAAGAATAAGGACGGCAAATTTGAAGCCCCTATCTATGTGGGCAAAGCCGTTCCCCCAGGCGCGCGGAAAGGAAACTTCGGCCTTGATTCCGAACCCGGCCCGGCCCTATACAAGCGCCTTCAAGAGCATGCCGAAAGCGTGAACTTGGTTAACAGCTTGAAAATTGAGGATTTCTTTTGCCGCTTCTTGGTGGTGGACGATATTTGGATCCCCTTGGGTGAATCCTTGCTCATCGCAAAATTCGCGCCGATTTGGAACAAGCTTATCGACGGATTCGGAAACCATGACCCCGGCAAAGGACGATACGAGGGCGCGCGCCCCAAGTGGGATACGCTGCATCCTGGCCGAGGGTGGGCAGGCAAATGCGCCGCAAGGGTTGAGCCTCCGGAGCAGATTGCGGAAGAGATTAAGGCATATTTTCGAGGAAACGTTTAAATGACCCGGACGCTACGGTAAAATGGAAGTACCCGGTTTGTGCCGTGCCGCTCAGATTTTGGTTGTTGAGCGTGGCCCTTCTCATCTCAACCCAGGCTATGAACACACGTCTACATATCTCGACCGTAATAACGTTGTGCTTTTGCCACAGCGGTTCTAGACTCTTGGAGAACGATTCTTTTAATTTTTGGCAAAACCTCTAATACCCCCCTAGATCGATTAGCCTGCAAAACATTTTGCTCCAATGTCTCACAATAGTCTAAAAATATCGACAGTCTCTCTGAACGCAATTCCATTCTCCTTGCAATGTCTCTTTCTGTTTCAATTGATATGGTAATATCAGATAGTTTTTCCCAGTATTCTTTATCTTCAATTGCAGTATCAAGAAGGCATGATTCAGTATACACAAATGTAGTAGGCAAAATTTTGCATAGATACCCGCCGCTTCTTGTACAAGCCATCGTTCCATCTCTAGTAATGGCTCCAGAAGGTTCAGAGACAATTAGAGAGTTTTTTAAAAGAGTTGTGAGGACGCTGATTGTTTGATCTTCTGACGCCCCATAGCTAGTAAATACAGAAATAATGTCTGCAACCTGCACATGCATCGTATCACTGTTTTGCGCCATGTATGATAAATACGTTAGGACATGGAGACGGATCAGGCGGAGCTTTTTAACGCCAAGACGAGAGTCGAAGATATTTATAATTTCAGCCCTCTCTTCCTTATAATGCCTCCATTGCCCCAAGGCAGCTCCTTTGAAAACTTCATGGAAGGGGAATGCATACGTGGTATTATCTGCAATATACGCTTTAAGTGCCCTGTCTGCCTGAATATGACCGGATGTTAAAAAGTTTGATACAAGGCTTAAGCCTCGCCGAATATTCGACCCTGCTATTGATTCAATAAAATCACCAGCATTTCCACCTAATATGCTTTTTTGGACTATATCAAAAAAAATGCTCATGTCGTTGACAGTGAAATGCATATCATTGGAAAGATAAATTTCAGCTCGCGTATCCTTTAAGATTTGCTTTGCGTACTCAAGACGGGTGGAAAGAACTTCTTTAAATGGTGGTGGATCTATCCAAAGCTTTCGCAATTCATAAGCGTCAAATACAGATTCATTTTTGTGTTTAATAAACGTTCTATCACGAAGGCTAACAATTACATGGCATTTCACTCTTTTTGAAATTGACAAACCCTCTGAAAAAACTGCTTTCTCCAATTCGCTATTTTCATACAAATCGACGTTATCAAGTATAAGGATGCATGGGCGTTGGCTAGAAATATAAGTTAACAATTTATCGACATATGGCTCTACGTTTTCATAATCTTTGGTGATGAGCCGTGTCACAGCTTCTTTAAATTCAGGTGAATCTTTATCAAGCAAACCTAAAGGACCACGAGCTAGCGCACTAATTTCATTTTCATATGCGGGGGCAACTAGATGTTTATAATCGGTTTCAAAAACGGCGTTTTCGGTGCCAAGGTAGTCTTTTAGCTTTTGGTAAAGAAATGCTCGTGGGTGGCCAGCTTGCCCCATGCTCTCAAAGTCAATAGTTATCCATGCTGCTCGAAGGCATGCAAGCGTACTCCGTCCAGAAATTTCCTCAAAATGTTTCAGATACGTAGATTTACCGGCACCAACAGGACCAATTATTAGCGTCACAGGAGGCGCGTGATCTTCCTTGCGGGTCCTCGATATGATGTTCTCGAACCTATTTTTCTCTCTATCTCTTTTGATTCTCGGCGCAGGGGTTATAGATTCTGGCTTAGGGTCAGCAATATACATGTTCAATTGTGAATCAAATTTTGTTCTAGCCTCTGTTGTAATGAAACAACGCCTAAGCGATTCAATGTTACTACTTATTGATTCAGCATATAAAGCATTATTAAGCGCAGGCACAATATGGTCAGCTATACTATTTCTATCAACACGTCCGTCAGCGTCACGAACTATCGATCCGAGTCTTTCATCAACATCATAAACACTAATATTAGTAATATGTGAAATGCCAGTTTGCTCGACAGCATTATAAGATAAATCTAAAAATAGTCTTTCTGCGTCAGCAATATCTTCAAAAGGAAAATATATTTTGGCATGTTCAGTATCATATTTTGCATTTATAAAAAATAGGCACCAGCATTTACCGTTAGTAACTATGGCAATATCAGCATCAACATCTCGCGTATATGTCTTTGCCTGTTTGATTGCTTCGCGTATTTCTACAGTTGAAAGAACAGGGCCGTTAATTTTTAGCTGTTTACGCTTTGTAAAGTTTGGAAATGTTGCTCCATAGCGCTTCGCTTCAACAACTATCGTAGTATCCCCAAGCGATAGGATATAATCTACATACCTTTCACCGTTCTCGTCATTAAATCTTTCTTCAACGCGGATATTTCCATGCCGCCAACATAAAACTTCACGAATAAATCGATCTATGACATCAAATCTAGTTTGGGCTTCATTCTCAGACGCAAGGTTATTGTCTCCGACAAATTTTTTAATCGCAGCATAATCCAATGCAGCCTGCCCCCAATCGCTGTGATTTTTTACCGCGTCCATAAGACTCCCCCTTAGCAATATCCACCTACGTGGCCCGTGGATAACAGTCCAGTTCTTGATTTTTAACTCGTTTTAATAACTATCACATTCAGGGATTCAATGCCTCTTTATTTTTCCAGCGGGATAAGAGCGGGATAAAACACTCTTAAGACGCACAAAGGGGTTACGACTTTCATCGCAACCCCTTGATATTCCTGGTGGGCAGTACAGGACTTGAACCTGTGGCCCCCGCCGTGTGAAGACGGTGCTCTACCTGCTGAGCTAACTGCCCTTTCAAGGTGTCCTCTCATGGATAGGTATAAAAAACCGTCCGGGTTGTCAAAATATTTTCCGGCCTCGGCGTCCCCATCTGGCGGTCGCGCGGCCGCCGGCCCAAAATTGCAGGGGCGGCAGTTTTGGGCCGCGATCCGCGTTACGGCGTGTCCGGTTCTTTCCTTCTCCTGACGGTGGAGGCGTCCCAGACGCACATGGCGATGGCGGCCAGACTTATGGCCGCGCCCGCGTAGCCCCAGGCGCTGGTGGGTCTGTCAAAGAGCAGCACATCCCAGGCAAAAGACAGGGCGGGCTGGAGCATCAGGAGCAATCCCCCCTGGGCCGCGGGCAGGAGGGGCAGCCCCTTGGACAGGAGCACCCAGCCCAGGGCCTGGACGCCGACGCCGCTGCAGACCATGAGCAGATTGTCCCGCAGTCCGTGGATTACAAGATCCTCGCCGCCCGCGATGCCGCCGAGCCCGGTAAAGAACACGGCGAAAAGGGAGATCATGCCCATGTTGGCCGTGGGCGACAGGAGATTCCCGCCGGAGCGGCTGCGGCGCAGGCTCAGGATGAAACCAGCGTAAAAAAGGGCGGACAGCAGGCCGGTGACCAGACCGAAGCAGATATCAAGGGTGATGTCGCCGATCCTGACGTCCAGAACAAGCCAGAGTCCCACGAAGACCAGAGGAATGGCCAGTTTCAGGCGAAGGCTCATCTTTTCCCGCAGAAAGAACGTCCCGTAGGCGGCCAGGAAAAAGATCTGAAAATTGGTCAGAATCGTGGCCAGACCCGGCCCCACATAGAGAATGCTCTGGTGCCAGGACAGGAGATCCAGGCTGAAAAACAAGGCCGCCCATAAGATCACGATGCCCATGTCCCGGCCGGGGAGAATCCGTTCCGAGCGGCAGCGGGCGATGCACAGGAGGGCCAGACTTCCCCAGATCATCCTGTAGCAGGCGATCATGGCGGGACCGGCATTGACGATCTTGACGAAGAGCGGAGCCGCGCTGATGACGGCGGCGCCGGCCAGGACAAGGAGGAGGCCCCTGACGGCGGGGGTGAGGAGGGGGGGCTGTCCGGGGGAGCTGGGGGCGTGTTTCAAGGTTTCGCCTTTCCAGGGAAAGAGGGTTTACAAAAAACAGAGCGGGGGAACGGCGGCGATCTCGCCCGTCCGGGCCAGTTTTTCCCAGAAAAGGAGCAGTCCCTGCTCTTCCCCTTCGCCCAGGCGGTAAGACAGGCCGCGGAAGTAGGCCGCGCTTTCCTCCCGGCTCAGGGCGGGAAAGTCCCTTTCCGCCGCGTCCAGAATGCGTTCCCTGTGGCTCAGGCCCCAGTCGCGCGCTTGCCGGAGAAGTTCGGCCGGAGGGGGCGTCCGGGCGGGGAGGGCGCACAGGGAGCGATCCGCCGCCCAGAGTCCGAAGACAAAGGGCAGCCCGGTCCACCGCCGCCAGGCTTCGCCCAGATCCAGACAGTGGGGATAGCCCGGATGGCGGCGCAGGCGCAGGGCTTCATCTCCGATGACCAGGAAGGCGTCCGGGGGGTAGGGGCCGGCGAGGGCTTCCGGGATGGTCCCCGCCTCCTGAAAGACCGTCAGGGAAAAATATTCCGTGCAGAGCAGGCGGAGCAGGGCGACAGAGGTATGGCTCGCCGGGCTGACCAGAATCCGGCGGCCCTCCAGTTCTTCCAGAGGAAGGCGGGAGAGGAGCAGGACGCTTTGGACCGGCCCGTCGCTGACAATGGCCAGATCCCGCAGCAGAAAATAGCGTTCCGGCCGGCGGGCGTACTCGATGCTGGAGATGGAGGAGGCCAGAAGCTGCCCCGCGGCCAGAAGGGTGTTCAGGACAGCCGGGGGCGCATGGACCAGCTCATAGTTGTGGGGCACGGCGCCGCACTCCAGGGCGTGGTAGACGGGCAGCACGTTAAGGTAGGCGATGCGTCCCAGCCGGAGCGCGGGGGGCAGCCGGAAGGCGTCCGCCCGGCCGGATTCCGGAGGGGAGGAGGGCCGGGGGCCTTCTCCGGCTGCCGGCGGAGGGAAGCGCCTGTTCATGCCTCGCCTCCCGCGGGCGTGTAATCCATGAGGCGCTGTCTGGGCAGGAAGCCGGCCTGCCGGATGATCTGGCGGATCTGCCGGCGGTTGAGGCGGAAGGAAACGCCGGCGGCGGCCACCACGTTTTCTTCGATCATGAGGGAGCCGAAGTCGTTGGCGCCGAAAAAAAGGGCCAGTTGGGCCACCTGCGGTCCCATGGTGACCCAGGAAACCTGGAGGTTGGACACGTTGTCCAGAACCAGACGGGAGACGGCCAGCATGCGCAGATAGGCCTGGGCCGTCTCCGGCGGGCGGCGCAGGGCGGTGTTGGCCGGCTGGAAGGTCCAGGGGATGAAGGCGGTAAAGCCGCCGCTTTTATCCTGCTGGCTGCGAAGGGCAAAGAGGTGATCCAGGCGTTCCCCGTCATCCTCTTCATGCCCGAACATCATGGTGGCGGTGGTTTTCAGGCCCTTCCGGTGCGCCCTGTCCATGACCTCCAACCAGGCCTGGGCGGAGCACTTGTCCGGGGAAACCTCCCGGCGCACCCGGTCAACCAGAATTTCCGCGCCGCCGCCGGGGATGGAGGCAAGGCCCGCCGCCATAAGGCGGGAGAGGACCGTATCCGTGTCCAGTCCTTCCCGTTGGGCGAAGAAGGCGATTTCCGGCGGGGAAAAGGCATGGATATGGATGGCGGGATAGTTCCGGCGTATCCAGGCGAGCATCTCTTGGTAAAAGGCCAGGGGCAGATCGGGATTGTGCCCGCCCTGGAGAAGGATCTGGTTTCCGCCGAGGCTGAGGGTTTCGCGCAGTTTCCTGTCCAGATCCTCCCGGCTGAGGACAAAGCCCTGGGGATGTCCCGGCGGCCGGTGAAAGGCGCAAAAACGGCAGCCGCAGACGCAGATGTTGGTATAGTTGATGTTGCGATCCGCCACATAGGTTACCACAGGGTCCGGATGGAGGGCCAGACGGGCCGCGTGGGCCAAGGCTCCCAAGGTGAAGAGATCCGTCTCATGGTAGAGGATATCGGCTTCCCGCCGGTTGAGGCGTCTGTCCGGGTCTGCCTCCTTCGGGGCGGAGGGCGCTCCTCCCGGGGAGGCGGCGTAAGCGGCGCGAAGCCGCCTGAGCAGACGGGCCGCTTCCCGGGAAAGGCCCGCGCGGACGTCCCGGCTGAGGGCCTGCCGGGAGGAGGCGGCAGGCGTTTCCGCGGCGGAAGGGGAGGCGGCCCCGCAGGTCCCGGTCTCCTGCTGGTGTTGAAAAAGGGCGTCGCGGTTGACGGGAAGAAAGCCGCAGCCGCGGATCATGGTTTCCAATTGCCGGCGGGTAAGGCACCGGACGGCGTCAGCCCCGGCCATGCGTCCGATGTGTTCTTCCTCGATGGTGCCGTCCAGATCGTCGGCGCCGAAACTGAGGGCCGCCTGGGCCGGCTTGACGCCCAGCATGACCCAGTAGGCCTTGATATGCGGGATGTTGTCCAGCATCAGGCGGGAGACGGCGATGGTGCGCAGGCGGTCCAGACCGGCATCCGCCGGGGGGGAACGGTCCTCGTGCTTCAGGAGCGCGGCCAGGGGGTTGTTTTCCGCCTGGAAGGGCAGGGGGATGAAGCAGAGAAAGCCGCCGCTCCTGTCCTGCTGTTCGCGGAGGGCAATTAGGTGATCCACCCGATCCGCCGGGCTTTCCACATGGCCGAAGAGCATGGTGCAGTTGCTGGAGATCCCGAGGGAATGGGCTTCTCCGGCAATGCGCAGATAGTCGGCGCCCGGCATTTTCCCCGGACAGATCTGTTCCCGGACGGCAGGGGCGAAGATCTCCGCCCCGCCTCCCGTGAGCATCCGCACCCCGGCCTCGCGCAGGCGCAGGAGGACGTCGCGGGTGCCGCAGCCGTGCAGGGCGGCCAGATGGGCCACCTCCGTCACGGTAAGGGCCTTGAGCGCTGCCTGGGGCCGCAGTTCCCGCAAGGCGCGGAAAAGGTCTTCAAACCACTCCAGCCTCAGGCCGGGGTGGCAGCCGCCCACCAGATGGATCTCGGCAAAGGGATGGCCGCCGTCATCCAGCGCCCTGGCGATAATCTCCTCCCGGGTCAGGGTAAAGGCCCCCGGCTGGCCTTCCGAGCGCCGGAAGGCGCAGAAACGGCAGTTGGCGACACAGAGGTTGCTGTAGTTGATCTGGCGGTTGCGGACGAAAAAGGTCCGCGGTCCGTGCAGGCGGATGCGGCGGTGATGCGCCAGAGCGCCGACGGCCAGGATGTCCGGACAGGCGAACAGGGCCTCGCCCTCGGCCCGCGTCAGGCGCCCGCCCGCGCGGACCTTGCGCCGGATCTCCGAAAGCCCCAGGCGGGCATAGTGGGCGGCGGAAAACATCGTTGCCGTATCTCCTGGAAAAGGCCGGGCGGTTCACCTCTTTCCTGCGTGAACCGCTTTACTGCCGACTCAGGCCGCTTCGCGGCGCATCGGCCTTACGGCCGCTGTTTACTGATTTCTGCGGAAAGCAGTAAGGGGGGAAAATCAGACATTGAAGAGAAAATGGGCCACATCGGCATCCTTGAGGACGTATTCCCTGCCCTCCGCCCGCAGCAGGCCGGCGCTCCGGGCCGCGGCCTCGGAGCCGAGGCGCATGTAGTCCGCATAGGCAATGATCTCCGCCCGGATAAAGCCGTACTCAAAATCGGAATGAATGACCCCGGCCCCCTGAGGGGCCTTGCAGCCCTGGGGAACGGTCCAGGCCCGCGCCTCCTTGGGACCGGCGGTGAAAAAACTGATCAGGCCCAGAGCGGCATAGCCGGCCCGGATGACCTGTTCCAGCCCTGCCGAGGCGATTCCGTACGAGGAGAGCAGTTCGGCCCGTTCCTCAAGGGGCAGCCCCTGAAGCTCCTCCTCGATTTTGGCGCAGACCGTCACCAGCGGGGCGGCGCGTTTCCCGGCCTGGGCGCGGAGGGCGCGGACATGGGCGTTGTCCCGGCCCAGGGAGGCCTCATCGACATTGGCGCAGTATATGATTTTTTTGGCTGTCAGCAGGCCGGCTTCACGCAGAGATTGCCGCAGGGCCTCACTGCCGCTGTCAGGGGCGGAGGCGGCGGGATTGCCCGCGTCCAGATGGGCCAGGAGTTTTTCCCATTCCCCGGCCAGAGCGGCCATGGCTTTGTCCCCCTTGACCTTTCTGGCGCGTTCCAGGCGTTTTTCCACATTCTGGATGTCGGCCAGCAGCAGTTCGGTTTCCACGCTGTCCACATCGCGCAGGGGATCAACCTTCCCCTCCACATGGGCGATATTGTCGTCCTCAAAGCAGCGCACCACCTCAAGGATGGCGGCGCATTCGCGGATGTTGGCCAGAAACTGGTTCCCCAGTCCTTCGCCTTTGCTGGCCCCGCGCACCAGCCCGGCGATGTCGATGAAGTCCACCACGGCATGGGTGATCTTTTGCGGCCTGACCAGGGCGGCCAGGGCGTCCAGGCGCTCGTCGGGCACGGAAACCGTGGCCTTGTTCGGTTCAATGGTGCAAAAGGGATAGTTGGCCGCCTCGGCGTTCCGGGCCTGGGTCAGGGCGTTGAAAAGCGTTGATTTGCCCACATTGGGCAGACCGACGATACCTATGCTCAGGGGCATGGGTTCTCCTTGCGGCGGGCTGGGGGTCTAGGAGCCTGTCGGACAAGTTTTCTGTTCAAGTGTCCGAAAAAGCGCACCGAGTTGAAAGAAAAACAGAAATGTGAGCCAATATGCATGAAGACTGCTCTCATTGACCTGTGAAGTAC
>JAISNZ010000195.1 GCA_031275955.1 Desulfovibrio sp.
CTCAGCCCCCCCTCAGCCTGATCGTCGAAAAACCCCCATGGTACGCTGAGCCGGATTTCAGGCTGAAACCGTCCGCCCCTCCACCTGGCGGGGCGTGTCGTCCGGGCAGGGCCAATAAGCCCCGGAGTAAGCGGGAACGTGAGCGGTTTTTTTGAAGGCTGGAAAGCGGGGCCGGACCCTCGCAGCGGCGGGACACAATCCCGCAATGGTCCGGGAAAGCATCCGCAACCGGGGAGTTCCCCGGCAGTCACGGCAAAGCGGACGGGATAGGCGGGCGTCGGCGAACGGCGTCACCAGAGGCTTGTTGGTTGGGTTTTTACGCTGGGTGGATTGTGCCCGGCGCTGAACGCCGAGGAGGAAGAATGTCGATACCTTCAAAACGTCTCATTTCCCGGCTGAAAAAGTCGGAGGGATTCCGCGCGGAGCCGTATCTGTGCCCGGCGGGCTTTGTCACCATCGGCTACGGCCATAACCTGGAGGCTGATCCGGCGGAAATTCGGGCGATCGATCCCGCCCTCGCGGCCCAAGTAGAGGCAGGGACGCTGAAGGGCGCGAACCTGCTGGCGCGTCTGAAGAATCTGGGCATGCGATGGGGCGCGGACGAGGCGGAACAGACGCTTCTGGATGACGTGGCGTATGTGATCCGGCAACTGTCCGGCCTTTGTCCGGCATACACAAAGCTGGCCGCGTCGGGCGACGAGACCCGCGCCGAAGTGCTGATTGATATGGCCTTCAACATGGGCGTGGCCGGGCTGCTCAAATTTAAGAACACCCTGGCCGCCGTGGAGCGCGGAGACTACGACGCGGCGGCTTCCGGGATGCTGGCGTCGAAATGGGCGTCCCAAGTCAAGGGCCGGGCTGTGGAACTGGCCCGCCAGATGAGGATGGGGGAATAAATGTCCCTTGCTGTCAGCGTCATCACGCCCCTGCTGAAAAAGCTCTGGCCCCTGCCTATGTTCGCCGCCCTGCTGATTTGCCTGTGGGTGACGCGGGAACGCAATGCCCGGCTTGAGGCGGAATTGGAGCTGGCGCTGACGAATCTTGCCGCCTCCGAAGCCGTCAGGGAACAGCGCGAGATCGGCATTTCAGCTTTGCAGCAGCGCGTCCGGACATGCGGCGAAAACGCCGTCGCCGCTGTGGAAGCGGCCAGGGACGCGCAACGCATTGTGACCACGGCCAGGGAAAACCCTGCCGCGAACCATTCCGCCCTGGTGGTTGACGATGAAACCAGCTCTGCCGCTGTCGCTCACATTAACCGCGCTCTTGACCGCCTGCGGCCATGAGCCGGTTCGCGTGGTCCCGGCGCATGTTCCCGCAGCGGACTGCGCGCGCCCGGCATTGCCGGCACTGCCTCAACCCCCGGAGCAAGGGCATATCGGAGGGAGAGAACATGTCGCGTGGCTTATGGAAATTGTGGACGCGCTTGCTTGGCGCGTTGAGGAACTGGAGGCCGTGGTCGTCTGCTACGAAGAGCAAAACGGCAAAGGGGCGAGGGAAAATGAATGACCTGAAAGAACTGCTGGAAACGCTCCTCTCATGGCTCCTTCTCCCGGCAACCGTTTACGGGGCGGGCGGGGCTTTCATGCGCGCGGGGCGGACGGGCAAATCCATCCGGCAGACGGTGTTCGCAATCGTGGGCGGCATCATCACGACAAACGCCCTTTCGCCGCTGATAGACGCATACTCCCCTCAACCGGCGCACAAAACGCTGTATTTCCTCGCCGGATACGGAGGGCTTGCTTTGGTGGACAGGCTTTACCGGCTGGCTGCCGGGATCGCGGAACGGCGCATCGCATCGAAATTCGGCGGAGGTAGCCATGTCGATGATGAGCAAGGGGAATAACCCGCCCGACGAATGGGGCGATTCCCCCGAAACAGAGGCTCGGGTTCTGCCCGGCCTCGCCTCGCAGTTACGCGCCGAATTTGACGAAGCGCAGAAGGCCCGCGCCGAGCATGAGGAAATGTGGCTCGACGATCTGCGCCAGTACCGGGGCATGTACAACGCGGAAGAACTGGAACGCATGGACGAGGGCCGCTCCCGAATCTTTCTGAATACAACCAAGCAGCGGATCGATTCCGTCAAGGCCCGTCTGATGAGCCTGCTCTTCCCTTCCACCTCCGACCAGAACTGGAGCATCCAGCCCACTCCCGATCCGGAAATTCCGGAAGATGCTCTGCTCGCGGAAATGCAGCGGGCCATGCAGGAACAGCGCCAACCGCGAACCGAAGAGCAGATTGCCAAGGAAATTTCGGACAGAATGAGCCAGGTCATCGCCGACCAGCTTGAGGAAACGCAGCGGCGCCCGAACTACCGGGCGACCTGCGGCGACATCATCCACCAGAGCCTTCTGTACGGGACGGGCATCCTCAAAGGGCCGCTCTTCGATTCCACCTCGCGGAGCCGTCTCCAGCGTGACGCGAACGGCGGCTATGTGATGGCGGCGGCGGACGTGACGGAGCCATTCCCTCTTTTTGAGATGGCGCCTGTATGGGAGTGCTATCTGGACGCCTCGACCGCCAATCCTGAAAGTATGCGCTACGTCTGGCAGACACACATTATGAACGCCAAGGAACTGCTCGGCCTCGCCGCCTTCCCGCTCTTTGAGGGAGAAAGCATCCGGCGTTATGTGGACGATAATCCTGACGGCGATTTGTCCCCGTATTCCTGGGAAAACGAATTGCGCTATATGGGCGTTGACCGGGGAACGAGCGCGACGCGCGGGGAAAGCTCCGCCCTGCTCACTCACGGACGGTTCCGCGTGTATGAGCGATGGGGCCAGCTTACCGGCAGGCAGTTGCGGGATGCCGGGCTGGAAATGGACGACCTTGACGAGCTGACGACATACGACGCCCAGGTGTGGATGCTCGGCGACAAGATCATCAAGCTCGCGCCCCTGCCAGTGGACGGCCTGGGGATGCCGTTTCACCTTTTCTATTTCCACAAAGACGAAACCGGCATTTGGGGGGAAGGTCTGGCATGGACGCTCCGGGCCGTGCAGCAGGCTTTAAACGCCACCGTCCGGATCCTGATGGACAACGCGGCCATAACCAGCGGGCCGTTTGTCGGCGTCAACGTCAGCGCTCTGGCCGTGGGGGAAAAAGCGACGCGCCTGTATCCGTGGAAGGTTTTCCTTTTCGACAGCGCCGAGGACATGCGCGAAGCCCTGATGTTCTGGCAGATGCAGGGAAACACGGCGGAAATCATCCGCATTTACGAACTGCTGATGAAAACCGCCGATGAAATGAGCGTGCCGCGCTACATGGCCGGCGACAACACCATGCTGCGCGGGGCCGGGGAAACGGCGTCCGGGCTGGAAATGCTGATGAACGCGGCCAACCTGACCATCCAGGATTTGGTCCGCAATTTCGACGACGGCATAACCCGCCCGTTCATCCGCGCCCTGTACATCTGGAACATGATTTTCCATCCGGACCCCGGCATCAAGGGCGATTTTGACGTTGTGGCCACCGGCTCGTCCAGCCTACTCGCCAAGGAAGCCGAAGGCCAGAAGCTTTTGCAGGCCATGAGCATCCTGCAAAATCCCCTGTTCGCCGGGCGCGT
This sequence comes from Desulfovibrio sp., assembly GCA_031275955.1. Taxonomy (GTDB): domain Bacteria; phylum Desulfobacterota; class Desulfovibrionia; order Desulfovibrionales; family Desulfovibrionaceae; genus Frigididesulfovibrio. The sequence goes on from JAISNZ010000195.1 coordinate 3,563, forward strand.
CAAGGAAGAAGACCTGCTGAAAGACTTCCTCCAAAAGTTCAACCTTCCGGACCACATCATGCGGACGCCGGAGGAATATCAGGCGTGGCAGGCCGAGCAGCTCCGGGCACAGGCCCAGGCGGAGGCGGAGGCGGAAGTGCAGGCCGTTGCCAAGGAACTGGCCCGGCAGGGCCTTCCACCGGATGCCGTGGCGCAGCAAATCATGGCGATGGCCGCGCAGGCGGCGGCGCAGGCCATGCCGCCGCAACAGCAGCAGGGCGGCGTACCTCCGCAGGATGCTCAGGCTTTGCCGCCGCAAGGGGGAATGGCGTGATGGCCCGTGACGCGAAAATGGACGAACTGCGGCGCATCCTGACCGGATGCAACGCCGTGGACATGATCGCGGACGTTCTGCATGGGCGCGTGGAAAAATACCGCGCCGATCTGGAGAAAGCGCGGAACATGGATGAAGTCGCGCGGGCGCAGGGCGGAATAGCCGCACTGCGAAAACTGGCGGACGACATACAGGGGAAAAACATCATCGAACCCGAAAGCCGGGGCGGATACTTTTGAGGAGGAAACATGAGCGGCGAGGAATTGAGGGAAGCCGAGGAACGGCAGGACGAGGCCCAAGGGCAGGAAACCGAGGAAGAGAACGAGTTTGACGCTTCGTGGGACGAAACGGAAGAAGACGAGGAAAAAGGCGATGCTTTGCCCGCGTCCTCCTCCGGCTCCGGGAAAGAATCGGACGAGCAGGGCGGCCAGGAACAGGACGGCGACGAAACGAAGCCGACTTCAAAGAAAACGGAGCCCGAACCGAAACGGGAGCCGGAAGCGGTCACGCCGGACGAACTGGCGGCCCTGCGGGCGGAGCTGGAGGCGGCGCGGAAGCAGTTGGCCTCGATGCGGCAGCCTCCCAAGCCAGACGCAGAGAAAAAGCCCCCCGCCGCCAAACCATCCGTTCCTGACGAAATCAAAGAGGCGTTCGCGGCTTTCCAGGCCAAGTATCCCGAAATGGCCCACCTGGCGATGGAGGATTCCCGACTTGGCGCGGGCATCCGCGCGCGCCTGAAGGACTATGGGGCCGACGACGCGGCGGATTACGCGGCTCCTGCCTTTGAGGCGCGGATGGCCTCCGTGGCCGCCCAGAACCGCCAGCAGGAGCAGCAGCGCCACGATGACGAAAGGCGGGTCGCGGAATTTCAGGCAACCGTACTCGGAGAGTGCCCCGACCTCAAAGCGGCCTTCGACGCCGGGAGTGGGCCGCAATACATAGACGCCGTTCGGAAGTGGGCCGAGGGCAAGCCCTACCGTGAAGCGACGGAAATCATGCGCATCTTTGACGGCGGCACGGCGGCGGAAACCATCGGGCTGATCCGGCGGTACACCGAGGAAACCAAGGCGAACAAAGGAAAATTCAACAAAGACGCGGCGGCCGCCCTGCATGGCGTGCCGGGCAAAAATCGACCCGCCGGGTTCAAGCCCGCCCCCAAAAAGGACGAGTTCGACGAGGCATGGGACGAGGAGGACTAAACAATGCCTGTAACCACATACGGGGACATTTCCCCCAGAACGGCGGCAAAGGCTTCCAAGCAGCTCCTGAAGCGGGGCGACGAACTGATGGTGCTTGAGCGGTACGGCCAGAGCAAGCCGCTGGGAGCCCACGAAACCAAAAGCATCAGCTTCCGCCTGTACGACGCGCTGTCCAACCTGCCAAAAGTTCTGACCGAAGGCGTGACCCCGGCGTCCAGCCCGCTCACCAAGCAGGACATCGTGGTCACTCTGGTGCAGTACGGCGACTACATTGAGCTGACGGACATCGTGCTGGACACCCACGAAGACCCGGTTCTCCAGGAAAGCATAGACATCTGCGGTCAGCAGGCCGCCGAAATGCTGGAAATCGTTCGGTTCGGCGCGATTATCGGCGGGACCAATGTTTTCTATGCCGGCGGAGTCGCCGCAAGGGCGAACGTGATCGGCACCATGACAAAGGGCCTGCAACGCAAAGTCACCACGGCCCTGCGGAAGCAGAGGGCCAAGCCCGTCACGCGCATTGTCAAGTCCACGCCGTCTTGGGGAACGCAGGCCATCCAGCCCGCGTATATCGCGATCATTCCCGTGGAACTCGGCAGCGTGATCCGGGACATGCCCGGCTTCTCGCCCGCTGAAACTTACGGGACCGCGACGCCCATGCCCGGCGAGATCGGCAAGGTGGAAGCGGTGCGCTACGTCGAATCCAACCTGATCCCGACCTATCCGGACAGCGGCGCGACGGTGGGTTCCTCCGGGATGCAATCCACCACGGGCACCAGAGTGGACGTGTTCCCCATCCTGATTTTTGGACAGGACTCTTTCGGCACCGTGCCCTTCAAGGGCAAGAACGGCGTAACCGTTATGGTGCGCAACCCCAAACCGGACTCGGCGGACCCGTTGGCCCAGCGCGGAAGCGTGGGCTGGAAGGCCCTTCACGCGGCCCTGATTCTGAACGAAGCATGGATTGCCCGTGTGGAAGTGGCCGTGCCGGTCCAGCAGGGATGAACCATGCCCCGTTGGCGTGAAGCCGCGTGCTGACGCCAACGGGCATAAAAGTATATGGGAGTAGACAAAATGGCTTTACCCAAAAGCGGCAAAGTGAAGGTGATTTTTCACAACACCGACGGGGCGATAGGCAAGCATCCCATTTTCGCCCAACTGAACGGGGAATCCATCCGAATCCCCCGCAATCAGGAAGTGGAAATCGACGTGAAGTGGCTACGCGGCGTTTTCGATATTGCCACCAAGGAAGAATACGACACCGGCCCGGACGGGCGCGGCATCGCCGTCGCCCGCACCGTGCTGCGCTATCCCTATCAGGTGATCAGCGCGGACGAGGAAAGCGGCGGCAAGGCGAAGCAGACGCAGGGTGCGGGAGAATAAATGCTGGCCGGGGAAATTCTCAAAAGGGCGCGGGACGATCTTCAGGACGCGGAAGGGGTGCGGTTCACCACGGAAATGCTTCTGGAGTGGCTTTCCGACGCGCAGAGGGCGCTTGTGCTTCTGAGGCCGGACGCGGGGGCGGTGATCCGCACCGTTCGCCTGAGCAGGGGGAGCACCCTGCAAAGCCTGCCTGCCGACGGTGTGCGCTTCCTGGGCGTGCTGCGGAACATGGAGCCGGGGGAGGGAGAAACATTCCTGCCCGGACGGGCCGTGGCCCTGACGACGCTGGAGGCCCTGAACGCCGGCGTTCCCTTGTGGCACAGCCAGGGGGAATCGCGCGTTGTCTATGAGTATGCCCCGGACGAAACAACCCCTTCCCACTTCTGGGTGTCGCCGCCGCCGGCGGAAAACGTATGGGTGGAAATCAAGTACGCCCTGAATCCGCCGGAGCTCACGGGAGAGGACAGGGAAATCACGGTGTTCGCCACCTTCGCCGAACCCCTTCGGGAATACGTCCTGTACCGCGCGTATTCCCGAAACGACCAGCCCATTGACTATCAGGGGCGGGCCAACCTGCACCTGCAACGTTTCTTCACCTCCATCGGCGAAGAGGCGAAAGCGCGCCTGTATTCCAGCCCGCTCAACGGGCTTGGCGGCGCGGGAGGCGCGGCATGATTTTTTCCCCGTGGACGGATTTTCTGGATCAGGTTTCGCCTTCGGCTGTGGGCGCGCCTGTAGGAGCGCAGTTGCAGGCCATCAAAGCGGCAACCATACGCCTTTGCCAGACCGCCAGGGTATGGAGCCACGTTTCCCTCCCCGCCGATCTGCTGGCCGGGGAAAGGAAGTACGCTTTCCGGTTTGAGGACATGGAAGCGCAGGTTGTGGGGGTGAACAGCTTTCGCGTCAACGGCAGGGAGCTTCGCCCGGCGGGGCGGGAGGAATGGCCTTATGGCGACGAACAGCGCGGCCAGCCCCTTTTCTGGCGTGAGGAAGAACCAGGCTTTGTCGTGCTCTGGCCGATCCCGGACAGGGACGAACCCGGCTCCATCGTGGCCCACGTTGACCTTGCTCCCGCGCTGGGCAGCGGGGAAGCCCCGCGCTTTCTGCTTGTCCATTACCGCGAGGCCATCAAATGGGGGGCGCTGGCCGAACTTGTCAACACCGGGGGACAGGCGTGGGGGAATCCGAATCTGGCGATTGCCGACTACGAAAAACGCTTCCGCCGCGAGATCGCGCGGGCGCGTATTCTGGAAAACATAGGCGGCGCGGCGGGGAAAAACCTGCGCGTCGATCCGTTACCATATTTTTGAGGTGAACCATGCCTACCATTGCCGCCAAGACGAATTACATGGCCCAGGCAATTTTGAACCATCTTCTTTCCAAGGATGAGTACACGCCTCCTTCAACGATGTATGTCGGCCTGTACGATGTTGACCCCGGCAAAGCCGGAACGGACGGCACGGAAGTGACAGGCGGAGGGTACGCCCGTCAGCCCGTGACCTTTGGGGATGTGTCCGGGGAAGGGGTTGTCGTCAATTCCGAAGCCGTCATTTTTCCGGACGTGACTTCACCTTGGGGGAGCGTGGCCGGTTTCGCGCTTCTGGATGCTGAAACGGGCGGGAATATCCTGTATCGCGGAGACCTGGAAAGGATGGACCCGGACAACCCCGGCGAATACATCCCGCAGGCCACGACTCCGGCTGTCGGCGACGTGTTCATCATTAAGGCCGGACAACTGGTTCTTTCGGAGCGATGATGCCCGCTATAGGGATCGAGTTTCCCGGCTCGCACTGCTTCGGCGGCGATTCCGTTCCCGTGGGCGGCGACATGCGGCCCGTTGGGGTAAGCCCTTCGCTGGTCCATGCCGTGGTTCATCTGGACCACAGTTTTGCGTTGTTCGCCAATTCAACCTGCGCCGTGGCCGGGGTTATGAAAATTTCCCCGTGGATGAGCCTTGAGGGGGAAGCGGGAGGACGGTTCGTTATAAGCCGCGCCCGCTATGTCGGCGGGGAAATTGGGGGCGAGGCGGAAAGCTGGGGGATACTGTTCCGGCAAATATCCGCCATGGTCAATATGAATGGGTATGCTTTCGCGCGGGCCGGGCATCGTCTGGAGATTCATTACCCGGCCGCTCTGTCCGGGGACTCCTTCGCCCGGAGCGTGCCGCGTCTGAAAATCCAGCCGCCGCTTGTTTTGGGCGGCGCCGCGTTTACCACAGGCGGCTTGTGTCTGGAGATTCATCCTTTGGCCTCTCCTTCCGGGGAATCCGGCATCCGGTCCAGACCTCATTCAGAATATCATCGTTCAGTTTCGTTGGCTGGAGAAGCCGCTTCTCTGGGCGTGCCGTGTCTGGCTATCCAATATTATCCGGCTTCGCTGACCGGAGAAGCTGTCGCCGGAGCGATATGGGCCAAACTTTTTCCCGTGCGTGCCGAACCGGCAGGAGAAGCGGAAGTTTTCGGCGTCGGGGACATCATGCTTCATATCGGCGCCGGGGCTTTCGGCGACGCCGAACTATACGGCGCGCTGCTCTGGCAGCGCTCGCTTTCGTTGCTGCCG
>JAISNZ010000130.1 GCA_031275955.1 Desulfovibrio sp.
AAGGCCGCGTCCACGGCCTGCTCCTCTGCTCCGATCAGACATCTCTTCTTTTTACCTTGCGCAACCTCGGTCCTGACCAGGGTTTCGCGGTGGGCCGCTCTCCCGCCTCCTCCGATCTCCTCGTCTTTTTCTACCACCCAAGTCCCGAAGAGGCCGCCCGCCGCTTCCCGGAAATTTTTTCCGATATCCGCCAGGCGACCCGCCTCTACGACCAGGAAACGGATCGCGCCCCGAAAGGCGGATCTCCGGGCGGGGAAAGAGGGCTGGCGCGGCCGTAAATCCCGCGCGGGAGAAGGGGATTTTGGCGCGCGCCTCTTCCTTGACGCCCCCGCGCCCGGATGGTACATGCCTGTTCTCGGCACTGCCCGGGCATAGGCATCGTCAGTGGAACCGAACTCATGCTGCGACTGTTCAGAAACATCGACGGGGACACCCGCAATGCCCTCTCCCTGGCGGGAACCATCGGGCTGCATCTGATCAGCGGCATTGCCGTCGGTCTCTTTGTCGGATACATGCTGGATCAATGGCTGGAATCCTCCCCCTGGCTGACCATGATCTTTCTGGGCTTCGGCATTGCGGCGGGATTCAAAAATATGTATGCGGACACCAGGCGGCTCCTGCCCATGCTGCAAACCCGCAAGGAGGAGACGGGGGAACTCCGGAACCCCCGCGGGCCTGCGGCGGCAAACAACCCGCGCCCCGAAGACCCCCCAGCCCGGAAAAACCGGAAGATATGATGCCCTTGTTTGCGGATCTTTGCCGAAGTATGGAACGGCGCCTGTATGCTCTGGGGTTCATCGCTCCCCTGCCGCGTCGCTTTTTGCTCCTGCAGTTGCTGCTGGGCGGCGGGGCTCTGCTTCCGGGGCTCCCTCTGGCGGGGTACAGCCTGTGGCCACTGGCCTTTGGCCTGGGCGCCCTGATTATGGCTTGCTGCCTCTGGCAGACGATTCGTTTTGTCCAGCGCGCGCAGTTTCAACGTTACTCTTTCGGCCTGGGCGTCCGCTTTTTTGCGCGTTTTCTGGCGCGCTTTTTCTGCCTTGCCCTTGTCCTCTATCTGTGCATCGTCCCCCTCGGGGCGCCCCTGGTCCCTCTGCTGCTCGGACTGACCTCCACCTCCGCGGCCATCGCCCTGTGGGGAATTGGGCGGGCGATCCGGAAAACCGTCAAGGAGGCATGATATGGACCATCCGGTGCTTTTATCCTCGCTTCTGGGCATCAGCGATTCTTTCCGGCATGTCTTTTACACCTGGTGCGCCATGGCCGTCCTCTTCGGTCTGGGACTTTTCCTGCGCGGCAGGCTGCAACGGGTGCCCTCCGGCCTGCAGAACGTCATGGAAGTTATCATCGGAGGACTTGAGCAGTTCACCGTCGACACCATAGGAGAAAAGGGCAGGACCATCTTTCCCCTGCTCTGCGGCATCTTCCTTTTCATCCTGATCCAGAACCTTTTCGGCCTTGTTCCCTTTTTCGACGCCCCCACGGCCAACATCAACACCAACGCCGCCATGGCCCTGTTCGTGTTCTGCTATTACAACTATGTGGGGCTGCGCGCCTGGGGACCCGGCTATATCAAGCATTTCATGGGTCCCCTGCTGCCCGTGGCCCCGCTCATGCTGCCCATTGAGCTGATCAGCCACGCCGCCCGTCCCGTTTCCCTGACCTTGCGGCTCTTCGGCAACATCCGGGGCGAGGAAATCGTGCTCCTGCTCGCCTTTACCGCGGCGCCGCTCCTGACCACGCTGCCCGCCTACTGCCTCTTCCTGCTGGTCAAGGTGCTTCAGGCCTTTATTTTTTACATGCTCACCATGCTCTATCTGCAGGGCGCCATGGAGCACCCCCGGCATTAAAGCCATTTCAGAATGAAATCGCTCTGGGCGTGAGCGGCCGCCCGCAAGGAAGCGGCGTTGATTTCAGGGGAATGGTCACCTCGACCACCACATATACACGCAAGGAGTTGTTCTATGCGCCAACTGTTTTTTCTTGCCCTCGGCTGCCTCGGGCTGCTTGCCCTTGCCGGCGTTGCCGCCGCCGCCGAGGCCGGAGCGGCCTCCATTGCCGGGAATGAGGCCTTAAGTTCCGTCTATCTTTCCGGAACCGTCAGTGCCAGCTATCTTGGCGCGGCCCTCGGCCTGGGCATCGCCGCCTGCGGTTGCGGCGTCGGCATGGGCCTCGGCCTGAAAGGCTGCCTGGAAGGGACCGCCCGCAACCCCGAAGCAAGCGGAAAGCTGATGGTCACCCTCATTCTGGGGCTGGCCATTATTGAATCCCTGGCGATTTACGCCCTGGTGATCAGCCTGGTCCTGATCTTCGTCAACCCCCTTGCCGCTCCCTTTTTCGGCTAGAGCAAAGTACCATTGAAAATGGGTAATTTGCTCCGCAGGGATGTGAGGGGGCAAAGTCCCCTCAAAGAGAATACAGCAGCGTTTCCCTGGAGCAAAAAACCGGCGCCGTTTTGCGCGCGGGAGGCCCCACCCCGGCCTCCCGCGTTCCGGCGGCTCCCCACCCCGCCATGAAAAACGGACACATCCCCCGCGCCACCATCCAGCGTCTCGCCGTCTATCTTCAGGAACTTGAATACCTGCAGCGGGACGGCCTGGAGGTCATTTCCTCCGAACCTCTGGCCAGGGCCTGCGATGTCCACGCCTCGCAAATTCGCAAGGATCTTACCTATTTCGGAGAATTCGGCGTGCGTGGAGTGGGCTACAGCGTCTCCGGCCTCATCGATTCCCTGACCAAGGTTCTCGGCATCGACAGACAATGGAACTGCGGCCTGGTGGGCGTCGGCAACCTGGGGAAAGCCCTCCTGAGCCACAGGGAATTCCTGGAACGCCGCTTTTCCGTTGTGGCCATCTTCGATTCCGATCCCTTCCGCATAGGACAGACGGTCATGGGACTGGAAGTCATGGACAACAACCGGATCAAGGAAGTTGTGGCCGGTCTGGGCATCCGCATCGGCATCATCACCTGCCCCCCGGAACGGGCCCAACGCGCCGCAAACCATCTGATTGAGGCCGGGATCAAGGGCCTCCTGAACTATTCCCCGGCCCGGATCTCCGTGCCGGGCGATGTCGTCGTGGAGTACCTGAATTTCCTGCACCACTTCTATTCCGTCGCCTTCCACCTCTCCAACCGGAACCGCTGATCCGGATCCTCGTGGCCCCTCCCCCTTTCCTCAAGCCTCCGCTCCTGGCCCTCGGCTTCCTGACGCGCCTGGCTCCGGCCATGATCGCCACCCCGGAGGAGATGAGCGCCTCCTGCCGCTGGTACCCCCTGGCAGGCGCCCTCCTTGGCGCCGTCCTCCTGGGCTGCCTCCTCTCCCTCCTCTCCCTGACCGGCGAATCCTCCGTTGCCGCCTGGGTCTATGTCCTGGTTTCCGTCTGGCTGACCCGCGGCCTGCACCATGACGGCCTGGCCGATCTTGCCGACGCTCTGGGCAGCGGCAAAACCGGCGACGCCTTCTGGAAGGTGGTCAAGGACAGCCGCCTGGGAACCTTCGGTTGCCTGGCCCTTGTCCTGGCGACAGGCGGCCAGGCCTGCCTGGTGGAAGCCTGCCTCCGGCAGAACCGCCTGGCTCCTCTTTTCTTCGCCCCCGTCTTCGCCCGCTGCCTGCCCATCTTCCTGGCCGGCCTGGCTCCCGCCCGCGCCGGGACCGGCCTGGGCGCAATCCTCGCCGCCGCCACAGGCGGACGCCTGCCGGCCCTGGCCTGGATCGCCCTTCCCGGCTTCTTCTGCCTGGGCGCGGCCCCGCTCCTGCTCAGCCTCCTCGCCGCCTGCCTGATCCTGCTCTTCCTGCGCCGCCTGGCCGGACGGGAAGGAGGCTATAACGGCGACTTCTGCGGCGCCCTGATCATCTGCGGGGAATGCTCCGTCCTCGCGGCCGCTTTCCTTGTTCCCCCTGCCGCTTGAGTATTTTCACCTCCAAATCATTGCGCTTGCGCGTCATACCAAGTTGCATTCAAACTCGTTTGAATGCAAGACGCCAAAGTTTTTGAAAAACAGGCAAAGCCTGATTTTTCAAAAACTTGCGGGCAGCGGCTTCGCCTCTGCCATACCAATTAGCTTT
>JAISNZ010000017.1 GCA_031275955.1 Desulfovibrio sp.
CTTTGTTCAGGCCCTTCTGCCCGCCGAGGTCATGCCGCCCGAAAAGGGCGTCTGCCCCTATTACATCCGCCTGCACGTCACCGACTCCGTCGGCGTCCTGCGCGACGTGGCCGCCCTGATGGCCGCCCACAACATCTCCATCGCCCAGGTCATCCAGCAGGACGGCGGGGATCACCCGGAGGACGGCGTCCCGCTCCTGGTGATGACCCATGAGGCCGATGCCGGGGGCATCCGGCAGGCCCTTAAAGCCCTCGCCTCCTCCCGGATGGTGCACCGCCCCCCTGTCTTCTTCAGAGTCCTGCCCCGCGACCGGTAGCGCCGGCGGAAGGAAAAGGGGATCCCTCTCCAGGGCTGTTTTCGGCTCCCGGACGGACACATAATCCGGCTCATCCCGCGTCAGCTTCAACTCGCGCCTGACCGCCGCCTGATTTCCCCGCGTCAGGGCCAGAGCATCCTTTCGCTTTAGGGAAGCGCTGATTTATCGGGGCTCCGCCCCGAACCCCGTCGGGGGGCATATCGTTTCAGCTGCTGTCCGCCCGCGTTTTCGCGCGGGACGGACGGCCCCGAACCCCCTCATTTCGTATTCCATTGAAATACTTAACGGGGGTGCAGGGGCCGTTCGTCCCGAACGTCAGCGAGGGCGAACTCATCCTGTCAGGATGCCCCTGCTGGGGGAGTTTGAGGGGGCAAAGCCCACTCAAAGGGAATAAATTCAGGAGTTTGGCAATTACTTTGCTCCATATTCTTGGTTATGAAAATATGGCTGAGGGGATAGAAGTCCTCGCGAAAAACAAGCAAGCAGCACTGCGGATAGTCAGATTCGGAAGAACAGAATGACCCTGAGGCAGGGGGCCGTTCTTGTCCTCCTGCCGTTTTCCGGATAGGGTGGGCCAAAAAAAGGAACCAGCCCTCCCATGACGGATGCCCTCCGGCCCCCTCACGCGCCCCGCCGCCGGGGCTTCTTCTGTCTGGCGCTGCTGGCCGTTCTTGTCTGCGGCGGGGCCTATGCCGCCTGGGACATCCATCATTTTCTGACCACCCCGGCATCCGGCGAGGGCCGGGAGATCCGGATCTCCATCCGCCACAGGGCCACCCTGGCCGGCGTGGCCGAAGATCTGGCCAGGGCCGGGGCCATTGCCGACGCCCGGCGCTTCCGCCTTCTGGGCCTCTATCGTCAGGTCCAGGGAAAAATCCGGGCGGGAGAGTTCATCGTCAACAGCGGCTGGCTCCCGGATCGGGTCCTGGAGCAGATTACCGTGGGCCAACCCGTCCTCTACCGCCTCTTTGTGCGCGAGGGCCTGCCCTGGTGGGAAACGGCAAAAGCCGTTGAAGAACAAGGTTTTGCCTCCTTTGCCGATTTCCGGGCCGTCATTCATGATCCGGCCTTTCTGCGCGAACACCATATCCCCTTCGCCTCCGCCGAGGGCTTTCTCTTTCCGGAAACCTACCTTCTGCGCAAGCCGCGCGACCCCCTGGACAGGGAACAGGCGCGGAATGTCGCCTCCCTGCTGGTGGGCATGTTCTGGCAGAAAACCGCCCCGGCCTGGAACCGTCTCCCCCTGCGCCAGGGCGTCACCATAACCGCCGGCCGGCGCGCCGCCTCCCCCTATGCCCCCCCCCTGCCAATGGCGCGGAACGCCACCCTGCCGGCAGGAGACAAGGGCGCGCCTGCGGCAAAGGCTTCCTCTCTCCAGCCGGGGGGAAGCAACGGCACGCTACCCGCGAACGATCCCCCCCAGGCGGAAAGCGCCGCCGCGCTTCCGGAGGACGCTCCCTCCTCTCAGCCGGGAGGAGCCGCCGTCCCCTCCGGTAGCGGCGGAGCGGCCTCCGCTCCGGCGGCCTCCGCCGTTTCCGGAAATTCCGCCGCCCCCCGCGCGGACGCCGCCCCGGAGGGCTGGAAGGACGACGGCCCGCAACAGCCCTCGGACGTGGACCCGGAGGCCCTGCGCCGGCTGATCATTCTGGCTTCCCTGGTGGAGAAGGAAACGGCGGTCCCCGCGGAACGCCCCCGCGTGGCCGGGGTCTATGCCAACCGCCTGCGCCTGGGAATGCTGCTCCAATGCGATCCCACCATCATCTATGGCCTGGGGCCGGAATTTTCCGGAGCCATCCGCCGCTCCCAGATTCAGGACGCCGCCAATGCGTACAACACATACAAACATGCCGGCCTGCCTCCCGGCCCCGTCTGTTCGCCGGGTCTGGCCGCCATTCTGGCCGCGTCCATGCCGGAGCGGCATGATTTTCTCTTCTTTGTCGCCACAGGCCTGGGAGACGGCAGCCATGTCTTCAGCAGGGCCTCTTCCGAGCACAACGCGGCTGTCCAGCGGTACCGCGCCCGCATCCGGGGCGGCCGGGGAAACTGATGCCGGAAACGCCCTTTTTCCTTCGCCGGCCGGGATGGTGCGCCCTGGGGATCATTGTGATCACCGCCCTGGCCCGGCTCTGGCTGGCCGCTTCCGGGCAGCTCGATCTGGCCCAGGATGAGGCCCAGTATTGGGACTGGTCGCGCCGCCTCCAGCCCGGATATTATTCCAAAGGACCGCTCATCGCCTGGATCATCGCCTTCTGGACCGGGATTTTCGGCAATACCGAACTGGGGGTGCGTTTTGGAGCCGTGGTCCACAACGCGGCCGCGCAGGGACTGATCTACGTCTGGCTGGCCGTCCTCCTCCAGCGGCCGGGACTCGCCCTGGCGACCCTGCTCATCGCCAATACCAGCCCGCTGTTTATCGCCGGCGGCCTGCTCATGACCACGGACAATCCCCTGCTCCTGTGCTGGCTGGGCGGGCTGGTCTGCCTCACGGGCCTGACCGGGCGGCCGGAGGCCGCCTGGCCCCTGTGGGGACTGGCCGGCTGCGTCTGTCTCGGCCTCCTCGGCAAATATACCATGCTGGCTTTTCCGCCCCTTGCCCTGGGCTATGCCTGGCTGCTTTTCCGGCAGGGGCTGCTGCCCGCCGGAAAGGGGCGGCGGCTTGTCCTCGCCCTGGCCGCGGGAACTCTTCTTGGGCTGCTGCCCAGTCTGATCTGGAACGCCGGAAATCATTTCGTCACCTTCCGGCATCTGGAAACCCTGGCCGGCCTGGCCGGAAGAGAGGCCCTGCCGCGTCCGGATCGCCTTCCCGAGTATCTCGGCTCCCAGGCCCTGCTGATCCTGCCCTGGTGGCTCGCCCTGATGCTCTGGCAGGGTTTCCGCCAGACCCGCTCCTGTCTGGCCCGTCTGCGGGGAAAGGGGGGGGAAGAGGAGGACGGGGCCTTTTGCCTGCGCCTCCTGCTTTGCCTGGGCTTCTGGCCCCTGTGGCTCTTCTTTCTGCTCTGGAGTCTCCATAGCCGCGTCTACCCCAACTGGGCGGCCATGAGCTATGTCGCGGGGTTTGTCCTGGCGGCCCAGGGCGCGGCGGCGATCCGCGCCTCTCCGCGGGGGCGGAGGCTTGTGGCGGTCTGCGCGGCCCTCAGCCTCGCCGTCAGCCTCGCCGTCCACGGACAGGAGGGCGTCAGCCGGCTCCTGCCGGACAGCCTGAATCCCGCCCTTCGCCTCAAGGGCTGGGCGGATCTGGGCCGGAAACTTGATTCCGTGCGCCTGGCCATGCCGCGCCCGGAAAAGGTCTTTTTCTTTTCCGACGCCTATGACGTCACCGCGGCCCTGGCCTTTTATCTTCCCGGCCAGCCGGTCGTCTACTGCGCGGACTTCGGCCGCAGGCGCAACCAATATGACTTCTGGCCGGATCCCAACGGCAAAACCCCGCCGGAGCCGGAAGCGGGCGAAGATCGGAGCGGGCCGCGCGCGGGCTGGGACGCCGTCTATGTGACCCGCACCCCCGGACGCGCTCTTCCCCGGAAGCTGCGGGACATGTTCCGGGAAACGGGGGATGCCCCCATCGCCTACCCCTCCCTGCACCGGGGACGGCCGGGAAGGGTTTTCGGCTTCGCGCCGGTTTACGGCTTCACTGGCCTCTGGCCCCGTTCCGGGCAGGAAAAATATTAGCCGCTGCGGCCTCATGATTATAGCTTTTCGAAATCATTTATCGGGGCTCCGCCCCGAACCCCGCCGGGGGGCATATCGTTTCAGATGCTGTCCGCCCGCGTTTTCGCGCGGGACGGACGGCCCCGAACCCCCTCATTTCGTACTCCATTGAAATACTTAACCCAAGTTTAACAGGTTCCTGCTGAAAACTGCTCAAAAACAAGTTTTTGCAGCACTGATTTATTGAAAAATTCAATGATTACAATGGGATGTATTTTCAAAAGCGCAATGTAGTGC
>JAISNZ010000021.1 GCA_031275955.1 Desulfovibrio sp.
GTGGATGACCTGGGGATTGAGGCCGAGGACGCGCAGGGCCTTCACCCCGCCTATGCCCAGAAGGATTTCCTGCCAGAGGCGCATTTCCAGGGTGCCGCCGTACAGCCGGGAGGTAATCGGGCGGAATTCCGGCGGATTTTCGGCGATGTTGGTGTCCAGAAGGTAGAGGTGGATGCGTCCGACCCTGGCCAGCCAGATTTGCGCCACCAGGGGACGATCCCCGATGGCAAGGTAGACCTTGGCAGGCTCGTTCTGGGGTGTGTGGGCCTTCTGCAGGGGCATCTGCTCAAAATCATAATCGGGATAGCGTTCCTGCTGCCAGCCGTCCGGGGTCATATACTGGCGGAAATACCCCTGGGCGTAGGCGAAACCGATGCCCACCAGGGGGACATTGAGATCGCTCGCGGATTTCAGGTGGTCTCCCGCCAGGATGCCCAGCCCGCCGGAATAGATGGGCAGGCAGAGGCTGACGCCGAATTCCAGGCTGAAATAGGCGACGGCCGGGTTTCCGGGGGCGACGCCCTCAAAGCGGCAGGAGGAGGGGGCGGAGATATAGTTGCGCAGGGAAGCCGCCAGGAGGCTCAGGCGTTCGCCGTAAATCCTGTCGGCGGCGAGGGAATTGAAGCGTTCCTGGGAGACATGGTTCAGCATCCAGACGGGGTTTTTTTCGCTTTCGAGCCAGAGCGGCGGGTCAATATCGGCAAAAAGCTGTTCCAGATCGTTATTCCAGGCGAACCAATAATTATTGGCCAGAAACCGGAGGGGTTCCAGGGAGGGGGGCAGCTTGGGGATAACGGAAAAGGTCTGGAGGGCGTGCATGGATTTTCCTCTGTCTGCGGTGTGAGGGGATTCGTCTTTGACTTGCCCGCGGCGCTTGCGTACCATGCGCCGTATCTTCGCGCCCAGCAAGTCCCGCGGCGCGTCCTGCAAGGCCGCGCTGCGCGCGGCGGTCTTCTTTCCCGATCGTCACGTCTGCCCATTCTTCCACAGGAGCGTTCCGGTGACAAGTCTTTCTCTCGCTTCCCCCGATATTTGCTTTCAATTCCTTGAGCGCGCGGCGGAAATCTATGGCCGGGACGGGTTGCTCCGGGCGACCCCGGGGGCTGTGGGGGTGGATTTGCGTTCCTGCGCGGAGCGGGAGGAACCCATTCCTCCCGGCGAACGCCGTCTTATCGGCACCGGCATCGCCATTGAGCCTATGGCGCCGGGGATCGCCGGTTTTGTCTATTCCCGCAGCGGCCTTGGCGGCCTTACGGGCATTGTCGTGGCCCAGGGGGTCGGGGTGATCGACCCCGACTACCGGGGAGAAATCCGGGTGCCGCTCTTGAATACGGGGCGGGAAGTCTATATGGTGCATCCGGGAGAGAGGATCGCCCAGCTTGTCTTTCAGCCCTTCTGCCGGCCGGTATTCCGGGAGGTCGCGCGTCTGGGCGGGACTAAGAGAGGAAGCGGCGGATTCGGGCATACCGGCAGGAAATAGAGCCTTTTTCCGGGTACGCGCCGTGCAGGGGAATGGCTCTCGCCCCAAGGAGGATCGATATGGCGCAGACAAGTTTGGACCACTTGCGGCAGGAGGAGGAAGATCTGCTCCTTAGGACTTACGGGCGCTATCCCATCGCCGTGGCCAGAGGGAAGGGGACCCGCCTCTGGGACTATGCGGGCAGGGAATATGTGGATCTGCTTTCGGGCATTGCCGTCATCGCCCTGGGGCATTGCCACCCGGAAGTGACCGAGGCCATCGCCAGGCAGGCGGGAAGACTGGTCCATGTCAGCAACCTGTTCTACCAGCAGGAACAACTGGTTCTGGCCAGGGCGCTTCTGGATACGGCCCATTTCGGAAAGGTCTTTTTCTGCAATTCCGGGGCGGAGGCCAACGAGGCCGCCATCAAGCTGGCCCGGCGCTACCAGCAGCGGGTCAGGATGCGGGACGCCTATGAAATCATTACCTTTGAGGGCGCCTTTCACGGCCGCACCCTGGCCACGGTGGCCGCCACGGGACAGGCCCGCTTCAGCGACGGTTTCTCCCCCCTGCCCGAAGGCTTTCGCCAGGTTCCCTGGGGGGATCTGGAGGCCCTGGAAGCCGCCGTCAGTGAAAAGACCGCGGGAATCCTCCTGGAAATCGTCCAGGGAGAAGGCGGCATCCGGCCGGCTACGCCCGCCTTTGCCGCCGGGGTTGCGGACATCTGCGCAAGGCGCGGCGTTCTTTTCCTTGTGGACGAGGTCCAATGCGGCCTTGGCCGCACCGGAAAATGGTGGGCCTTTCAGCATTTCGGCCTTGCCCCGGATATCCTGAGCACGGCCAAGGCCCTGGCCGGCGGCCTGCCCATGGGGGCCGTCATGAGCACCGACGAGGCGGCTGCGGGATTTGCCGCGGGCAGCCACGCGAGCACCTTCGGGGGCGGAGCCCTGGTCTCCGCGGCGGCGGCCAAGGTTCTGGAGATCATCGCCCGCGACAGGCTGCCGGAGCGGGCGGCGGAACTCGGCGCCTGGGCCATGGATCGCTTCAGGGCCTCTGGCCGGGCCTGCCCCGGATGCATCCGCGAGGTGCGCGGGCTGGGCCTGATGATCGGCATAGAACTGGCGGTTCCCGGCAAGGAGGTCTGGTCGGCCCTGCTGGAGAAAGGCTTTATCCTGAATCTGACCCAGGACACGATCCTGCGCCTGCTGCCGCCCCTGACCATCGAAAAGGCCGACCTGGAAGCCTTTGCCCAGGCCCTGGAGGAAGTGCTGACCCGTCACCGGCAGAGCAAGGGGCATTGAAGATGTATGCTTTGCGCGGCAAGGATTTGCAGGCAAAACCTTGCCGCGGGATTGCCCCCGGACGAATGTGATCCGGGATTATTTCAGTCTGGCGAAAAAATGGGCCAGAATGGTGTCGGAGACCAGCATTCCGGAACGGGTGAGGCGGAAGGCTCCCCGGCGGGTGGCGGCAAGGCCGTTCTGTTGCAGGGGGAAAATCAGGGAGGCGTAGTCCTTGAGAAAGGAGCGGCCGGTCAGGGCCTTCCATTCCTGGAGGCGTAGCCCCTTGTTCAGCCGCAGGCGCAGCAGGAGCAGTTCCCTGAGGCGGGTGGGGAGATCCAGTTCCTCGGCGCCGGCATCCGGGCTTCCGGACCGGACGGCCTTTCGCCAGGCGGCCGGATCGGCGGGGTTGGTCCAGCGGCGGCCGGCGAGGGTGGAAGTTGCGGACGGCCCCAGGCCCAGGTACTCGCGTCCCTCCCAGTAGCCGAGATTGTGGCGGCAGGCAAAGCCCATGCGGGCGAAATTGGAAATCTCGTACTGCATGAACCCCTGGCTTTCCAGAAAATCCGCCCCGGCCAGGTATTGGGATGCCTGCTCCCGTTCCAGAGGAAGGGTCAGACGGCCGTCCGCGCAGGCTTCAGCCAGGGGGGTTCCCTCCTCCAGGGTCAGCCCGTAAGCGGAAATATGGTCCGGTTGCAAAGCGACCGCCTGCCTGAGCTGACGCAGCCACTGCATCTGGGATTGTCCGCTCCCCTGTCCCGGCAGGCCCCACATGAAGTCCAGGCTGAGATTGGCGATGCCGGCGTCCCGCGCCAGATCGCAGGCCTGGGCAGCCTCCCGGGCGCTGTGGGCGCGGCCGAGCATCCGAAGGACGTCATCCTCCAGGCTCTGCACTCCCAGGGAGAGGCGGTTGACCCCCGTCTTGCGCAGGCCGTACAGCCAGCCCGGAGCCAGGGCGGATTCCGGGTTGGCCTCCAGGGTGATTTCCGCCGCTGCCTCCAGGGCAAAGACGGATCGCGCCCGCTCCAGGATGCCCGCCAGGGCTTCCGGCGGCAGCAGGCTGGGGGTGCCGCCGCCGAAAAAGAGGGTCTCCACGCGCGCCCGCCCCAGGCGTTCCCCCCACAGGGTCATTTCCCCCAGGAGCGTCGCCAGATAGGCGGAGATCTCCCTGTGTCCCGCCGCGCCTTCCAGGGGCAGGGAGGCGAAGGCGCAGTACCGGCATCTGCGGCGGCAGAAGGGCACATGGATATAGAGAAGCACGGCTATCCCCCCCAGGCCTTCCCGCCGTCCCGGGCATAGCGGTCATATTCGCTGTACAGGCAGCCGCAGTACTGCTGGCGGTAAATGCCCCAGGCCCTGGAGAGATCAACGCCTTCCTGCCAGAAAAGGCGCCAATCCTCATAGATAAAGCGCAGGCCGGAAGAGGCGGCCAGGCTTTCGGCCGTCCGCCGGATGCCTTCGTGATCCTGGTGCCGGGAATAGAGCAGGGAAGAAGAAAAGGCTTCAAAGCCTCTTTTCAGGGCGATCCGGACGGTCACCGCCAGGCGGATTCCCTGGCAGAGGGGACAGCGCTCCGCTTCCCGGCCGGCCATGAGCCGCAGCCAGAAGCGGGGGTCCACAGCCGGGGGAAGGCTCCCGGAAGGCGGCGGCCTCGTCGTCCGGGGAGAAGCGCAGGGCGCAATCTCAGGGGGCTGCGGGTACGCGGCCAGGGCCGCCCGCCCTTCTTCCTCCCAGTCCTGTTCCCAGCGGGGAAGGGCGTCCGCGGCAAGCAGGGGCGCGCGAAGGCGCCGGCATACCGCCGCGGCCCCTTCACGGCGGCGCAGATATTCCGCCAGGGGATGGATATTGGGGTTGAAGAAGAAGCCCGTGACCTCGTGCCCCGCAGCCAGCAGGCGGCGCAAGGCCATGATGCCGCAGGGTCCGCAGCACAGGTGCGTCAGGACGCGCACTATCCGTCCTGGCGTTTCAGCGTGATTTCCAGGCGCAGGCCGCTGTCTCTTTCCATCTCCAGAAGGCGTTCGCGTTTGTGATTGAGCAGGTACAGGGCCAGATCGGAATCGGCGGCATAGAGGAATTCCGACTGGCTGCCGGCCTGGGCGGCGCGCAATTCCCTGTGGATGTCGCGCAGGGCCTGCTGGCTGCGCCATTCGATATTCCGGCGCACCCCCGTGCCCTTGCAATGGGGGCACAGTTCCGTGCTGATGGAAATGGCCGAGGATCCGAGGCGCTGGCGGACAATTTCCAACATGCCGAAGGGGCCGACCTTGCCCACGTCATAACGGGCGCGATCGTCCTTCATGCCGGCGCGCAGGGTCTTTTCCACCTCGCGCCAGTGGTTCTTGTCATGCATTTCAATAAAATCCACCACCACCTGTCCGCCGATGTCGCGCAGGCGCAGCTGCAGGGGGATCATGCGGGCCGCTTCCAGGTTGGTGCGAAAGGCCATGTCTTCAAAATTGCTTTTGCCGCCGCTGCGGCCGGAGTTGATATCAATGGCGGTGAGGGCCTCGGTGGGATCGATGACCAGTTGTCCGCCCGAAGGCAGGGCGACTTCCCGCGAATGGATCTGGTCCAGTTGGCGCTGCAGGTTGAAACGCTCCAGGAGGCTCTGGCCGCCGTCCTTGTGCAGATGCACAAGGCCCTGCTTGCGCGGAAAAAGGATTTCCGTCAGTTCCGTCAGGGAAGAGAAGGTGTTTTCGTCATCAATCCAGATCTCGGCGATGTCGTCGGTGAGGTAATCACGGGCGGCGCGGGTGGTCAGATCCATTTCCTGGTAAATGAGGCAGGGCGGTTTTTCCTCGGTGCCGCGCTTGCGCACGTCTTTCCAAAGGCGTTTCAGGTATTGCAGATCGCGCTGCAGGTTGGTCTTGCCGGCGCCCAGGCTCACAGTGCGCACAATGACCCCGAGTCCGGGACCGGGGTTCAGGCCTTCCAGGAGATCGCGCAGCCTTGCGCGTTCCTCTTCCTGTTCCACCTTGCGCGAAACGCCGATCTGTTCGCGGCCGGGGGTCAGCACCAGAAAACGGCCGGGCAGGGAAAGGTAGGTGGTGAGAAAGGCTCCTTTGGTGCCGGCTGGTTCCTTGACCACCTGGACCAGAAGTTCCTGCCCGACCTTGAGAACCTTCTGGATGGGCGGATATTTGTGCCCTTTGCCGGGGTCATGGGTAACGTTGAAATATTCCGGATGGACTTCGTCAATCTGCAAAAAACCGTTTTTGGCGGCCCCGTAATTGACGAAAGCAGCCTGGAGGTTGGGATCCACATTGTGGACAACGGCCTTGTAGATATTGCCCTTGCTCTTGGCCTGATGGATCATTTCCACATAGTATTCGCTGATCAGGCCTTCCTCGGCAATGATCACCTCCACCTGTTCGCCCGTAAGGACGCTGACGAACATCTTGCGCCGGCCTTTCCGGCCGGACTCCGCCCCCTCCCCGGCCCGGCCCCGATCCCCGGCGCTTTTGCCGTTGCCGGTCTTTTCCCGCAGATCCAGGGCCTGGACAAGCTCTTCCTCCCCGGCAAGAGAACCGCCTCCCACCAAGGCTTCACGGGCATGAAACCCCGCGTCCGGAATGAGGGTCGGCGGGCCTGTTTCCGGAAGGGGAGAGGCGTCGGCGGCGACAGCCGGATCTTCGCTTTTTTTGCGGCCGCGTCCGCGGCGGCCGCGCGAGCGGCGTTTCTTTTCTCCCTTTCCGGCCTCGCCTTCCGGGGCGGCGTTTTCTTCGCCGCCGCTCCGCGGGGCGGCCTCCTGCCCGCTCATCTCCCCGGCGGGCGCATCCTCCGGCTCAGGCGGATCTGTCACGGCAGGAGAGGCTTCGGGCGCCGGCAGGGGAGGAACGCTCATCCCCCCGGCGGACGCATCCTCCGGCATAAGCGAAACTGTTGCGGCAGTAGTTGTTTCTAGCGCCGGCAGGGGAGGAGCGGATCTCTGGGGGGCATAAAAGGGCGGCAGGGAAGAGACAAGGGCCTCCTCCTCCGAAAGCGTTTTCCCGGCAGCATTGGGATCGGGCCGGACCCCGGGCCCTGATTGGACAGGGGGCTCAAGGGCGGGGCCGGACGCGGACGAATGGTCAGGGACAGGCGGCAGGAGCGGGACAGCGTGCGCCGCGTCCGGATCCGCGCTGTCGAAGGCGGAGCGGGCCTTTTGCCCGGGCGCGGCTTTCCGGGCCGGGGCCTTGCGGCCGGGAGAGCGGGAAGGGGCGGCGTCCGGGAGCTCCGTCCGCGAGGATCTTCCGGTCCTGGCGCGGGATTTGCTCCTGGCCGGTTCTTCGGCGGGGAGAGATCCGTTCTCTTCTCCGGAAGATCCGGCGGGGACAGGGAAGGAAAAATCTTCAGCGGCCGGTTCCTGCACGGGGGGGGAGGCCGCAAGGGCATCAGCCGGTTTCTCCGCAGGGGAGACGGCCGCAACGGCCCCGGCCGGTTTCTCCGCGGCGGTCTTTTTCGCCGCGGAGGATCTCCTGCCCCTGGCCTTTGCGGCGGGCGGGAGTTTTTCGGCCTCAGGGGATGTCTTTTCCTCTCTGGGGGAAGCGGTCTTTCTCGGCATCCGCGCGGCGGACGCCGGGCGGGGGGAGGTTGCGGCGCCTTCGGCGGCCTTTTTTGCCGCGGGAGCGGCTGCGTCGGCAGAGGGCGCCTGGATGTCGGCAGGCGCGCTGGAACCCTTCGGGTCGGTCATTATGTTTCCTCAAAAGATAAAAATTTCTGCGGGCGATCCGCCCGTGCGGGTATTCCGCGAAAACAGGGCCTGAGCGCGGCTAAAGGGCGTTCTCCCTTTTGACGGAAGCGGCGGCGGCCCCGAGGCCAAAAAAAATCTCTCCCCTGCCGCGCGCCTCGCGGGGCGTCGCCCCGGTGCGGGCTGGGGTAGGGCATGAAAACCTTTTTCCTCAAAAATAGCAAGAAAACGCTTGCGGAAATGCAGCGAGCAAATAAAATGTCCTTGATTAGAGCATTTCAACTTTGAGATTACCCATCAAGTTTTCTTTTGGTTACGCCCGCTCCGATGCTTAACAGCGCAAATAAATTGCGCTTGCGCCTTCGCGGCGGGCGTCAGCTCACGCGGTCGCCAGAGCAATTTCATTTTGAAATTGCTCTGATTTGCTTATCGACAGGCCTTTGCCAGCACACGTTCCGCCTCGTCAAGGGGCAGATCCAGGCCGGTCCAGAGACGGAACTGGGCCAGCCCCTGGGCCAGAAAAAAGGCCAGACCGTCCACGGCGCGCCAGCCGCGGGCCCGGGCCTGGCGGAGGAAGTGGGTTTCGCGGGGGATATAGACCGTGTCGCAGGCCGTGGCCTCAGGGGAGATCGCCACGGGCCAGTCCTCGTCCGCAAAGGGGCTTTGCCCGGCCAGGGGCCCGCGCATGCCCAGGGGGGTGGCATTGACCACCAGTCCCTGTCCCGGAGCGGCCAGGGCGGCGGTTCTGTCCTCCCAGGGAATGAGGCGGCAGGGGAAATCGCGGGCCAGGGGGGCGGCCTTGTCCGGAGAACGGGCAGCCACAAGGATATCCCGGATGCCTGTTTGTTCCAGACCGGCCAGAACGGCCCTGGCGACTCCGCCTGCCCCCAGAACCAGGGCGGCGGCTGGAACCTTGCCCCGCAAGGCATGGAGGCAGCCCGCAAAGTCCGTGTTGTCGCCCGTGAGCGCGTTCTCCCGCCAGAAAAGGGTGTTCACGGCTCCCACGCGGCGGGCGAGAGGCGTCAGGGCGTCCAGCAGGGGAAGAACGGATTCCTTGTGGGGGATGGTCACGCTGGCCCCTCGCAGGGGGACGCGGCGCATGGCCTCCACCCAGGCCGGCAGATCCTCCGGGGCCACATCCCAGGCTTCATAGACGGCGGAAAGCCGCTGGCGGGCAAAGCCCCAATTATGCAGGACGGGACTCAGGCTGTGTCCCACAGGGTGTCCGACAAGGCCGTAAAGGTTCACAGAATGACCTTGTTCAGGGGATATTCAATGATTCCCTCAGCCCCGGCCGCCACCAGACGGGGCAGCAATTCGCGCACGACATCGGTGTGGACGACGATTTCCAGGGACAGCCAGGCTTCGTCCTGCAAATGGGCGATGGTGGGGGAGTTGAGGGCGGGCAGGAGGGCCAGAATGGCGTTCAGGTTGGCGGAGGGGGCGTTCATTTTCAGGCCGACCAGAGATTCCGCCCGCAGGGCGCCCTGGAGCAGGAGATCGATTTGTTCTATCTTGCCGCGTTTCCAGGGATCGCTCCAGGCTTGCGGATTGGCGATGAACTGGGTGTTGGTGACCAGGACTTCGTCAATGACGCGCAAGCCGTGGGCCCGAATGGTGGCGCCCGTTTCCGTCACTTCCACGATGGCGTCGGCCAGGCCTTCCACAACCTTGGCCTCGGTGGCGCCCCAGGAATACTGGATGTTGGCGGTCACCCCCCTGGCGGCGAAATAGTCGCGGGTCAGGCCCATGATTTCGGTGGCGATCCGCTTGCCGGCCAGATCCTCGGCCCGCTTGTAGGGGGAATCGCCGGCCACGGCCAGCACCCAGCGGGCCGGGCGGTTGCTGGTCTTGGAATAGACGAGGTCGGAAACGACCCGCACCCCGGCCTTGCTCTCCAGAATCCAGTCCTTGCCGGTGAGGCCGGCATCCAGAACGCCCTCGTGGACATAACGGGGCATTTCCTGGGGCCGGCAGATATGCACGGAAAGCGTATCGTCGTTCACTTCCGGGAAATAACTCCTGTGGCGCATGGAGATCTTCCAGCCGGACCGGGCGAAAAGGGCCAGGGTGGAGTCTTCCAGGGAACCTTTGGGGATACCCAGTTTCAGCAGGCCGTCGGGGGATGCGGGCATTATTTGTAGACCTCCGTGGGATCAAAGATGAGGGGACTGCACAGGCTGACGGCGCCGTCCTTCCATTCACGGTAAAAGCAGCTGCGCCGCCCGGTATGGCAGGCGGCGCCGCCCGTCTGATCCACCAAAAGGAGCAGGGCGTCGCTGTCGCAGTCCAGGCGCATGGCCTTGACCTTCTGGACATGGCCGGAACTTTCCCCTTTGCGCCAGAGGCTGTTCCGGCTCCGGCTCCAGTAATGGGCCTCGCCGGTGGCGCAGGTCAGGGAAAAGGCCTCCTCATTCATGTGGGCGAGCATCAGCACCTCCAGGGTGCGGGCGCATTGGGCGATGACCGGGACAAGGCCGCCGTTTTTTGTGAAATCGGGAGAGAAATCAATGGACGGGGCAGAGGTAGGGGAAGTCATGGGCTACTCCGGTCAAGGGGGTTCAGGAAGCGATCTTTTCCGGATTCCCGCTAAGGCGGTAGACATCCGGCCGGCGGTCCTGGAAAAAGGAGAGGGAGGCGCGGACTTTTTCCAGGGCGGCCGGATCGCAGCAGGCGGAGAGACAGGTTTCCCCGTCTCCCGCCTGGGCCAGGATTTCACCCGCGGGCCCGACGATCAGGGAGGCGCCGGGATATTCCTGGGAACCGAGGAATCCGCAGATATTGACGCCCACCACGAAGAACTGGTTCTCCATGGCCCTGGCCCTGAGCAGAATCTGCCAGAAGGAGAGGCGGACCGTGGGCCAGGCGGCCGGAACAAAAAGAATCTTCGCCCCGTCCAGAGCGGCCATGCGGGTCAGTTCGCCGAAGCGCAGGTCATAGCAGATGACGATGCCGGCCCGGACCCCTTCCAGATCAAAGGTCACAGGCGTGTCGCCGGCCTGGAAGCGGGTATTCTCCCCCTGGAGGGAGAAGAGGTGGATCTTGTCATAGGCGGCGACGCGTCTGCCTTCGCGGTTGACGATATAGCAGGTGTTCCGGAGTCCGCCACTGTCTTTGCGGGCGATGGACCCCCCCACGATGTTCACCCGATGCCGGCGGGCCAGGGCTGATAAAAACCCCCCGGCTTCCCGGCCGTCCGGATCGGCCAGGGAGGACACGTCCCGGGTGATGAAGCCGATATCCCACATTTCCGGCAGGACAAGGACGTCGGGGCCGGCGGCCATGGCCTGGTCCGCGAGCCGGGCGACGGTGTCCATGTTGGCTTTTCTGTCGGCGGGGATGACGTGAAATTGGAGGGCGCTGATTTTCATAAGGTCCTTTGCGGCGCGGTCCTTTCCCTGTTCCGCCGGGAGGGCGCCAGGAGGAGGGAAAGATAGGGCGGGGTCGGCGGGGCCTCGTCCAGTCCCCGGGTGATTTTTTCTCCGGCAAGGCCGAGGAGGGAGACAAGGAGGACATGGCGGTGCAGATTCCGATCCGCCAGCGCCTTGCGGATGGTCTCCATATTCCTGTAAGCCTTTAGGATGACGGCGTTGTCGGCGGCATCCAGGGCCTGGCCCAGGCGTTCGGCGCTGTTGATGCCGGAGACGATCAAAAGATTTTCCTCCCCCTGGCAGAGTACGGTGCGGGTTTTGGCGGCAGCGGCCTGAAAGGAGGTGACGCCGGGAATCACTTCCACGGGCAGATCCGGGTCCAGCCGTTCCAGGGTTTGCATCAGGTAGCCGAAGGTGCTGTAAATCAGGGGATCGCCCAAAGTCAGAAAGGCGACGTTTTTGCCTTCCCGCAGGATGGAGGCCACTCTCCGGGCATTGTCTTCCCAGGCGGCGTCCAGGGCGGCGGCGGCGCGGGTCATGGGAAAATCCAGGCGCAGGATGCAGGCCTGGGAGGACAAATAGGGGGCGGCGATGCCCAGAGCCAGGGAGCGTTCGTTGCGCGGCGATGCGGCGGCCACGACGACGTCCGCGGCGCGCAGTACGGAAACGGCCCTCAGGGTGAGCAGGTCCGCATCGCCGGGGCCGGCGCCGATGCCGTACAGTGTGCCGGGCTGTGGAGGGCTGGCGGTTGCAGACATAGCGATTCTGTCCTTATCTTCGCTTCGGGAAACCATCTGTATAGGAAAATTTTCTCCGGGGCAATGCGCGTTCTTTTTTCCAGGGCGATGCCTCTTCCTGCGCCGGCCTGCGGCGGCGCGGAAGCATAGCCCCAAGCCGCCCCGTATTCTTTTTTCTTGACCCGGAAGGGAATTTGACGCCAGGATGCCCGCCATGCGGGAACTTGTCCTTGGCTCCATGCCGGAATCCGCCCGTCCGGACAGCCACCTGCCCGCCGGCCCCTGGTGTTTCAGCGGCAGGGAAGAAATGTTCCCGGGATGGGACGATCCCGAAACAGGCTTTGTCCTGCCCCCGGACCCCTTTGCCTGCGCCGAAGAGATGCAGGAGTGCGCCCGCGGGGCCAACGCCGAGGTTATCCGCCTGACGCGCATCCTGGCGGCGGACCTGAACCAAAGGCGGCGGGTCGCCTACCCGGAAATTTTTTGGGAGACCGCCCTCGGCCCCTGGCTGATCCTCTGCCTGCACATGCTGGCGGAGCGCCAGAAACGCGTCCTGGATCTCGTGGCCCGCTATGGGCAAATCCCGCTCCGCGTCTCTCTCCTGCCGCGCGGTTGCCCGTTTTCCTTTCAAACCTCCCTGGAATTCATGCTCCGCGGCGTGCAGGACGTCGCCTTCAATCACTATGTCCTTTCCCGTCTGCTGGAGGCCGCGGCTCCTGGAAGATGGGACCTGCGCTTCCTGCCGGAAAGGCCTCTGCACCGGGCCGGGGAGGGAAACCGTCCCGGCGGCCCGGCAGCCTTTCTCGCTGCAATCCTGCGCCGGCGTCTGCGCGCTCTGCCCTTTCCCCGGCAAAAGGGTTTCTCTCTGGCCCGCTCCCTGATCCTGTCCCTGGCCGTCCTGAAAAACCGTTCCTCCAGGGACAGGACCATCGACCTCGCGGCCTACGCCGGAATCCCCCCGGACTGGATCTTTCCCCCGGAGGACTTGATCGCCGCCTGTCTGCCCCGCGATCTTCTGGAACTGCCCCTGCCGCCCATCCCGGACGCGCGGGGACGGTTGCGGGGCATGACGGCGGCCGCCAGCCAGGAGGACGGCTACCGTCTTTTCCTGGCGGCCTGGCGCGCGGGCGGGGGAAGGCTGTTCAGCGTGCAGCACGGCGCCAACTACGGCAACCTGCGCAGCGTGGGGGGCAGCTTTTTTGAATACCGGCAACACGCCTTTCTCACCTGGGGCTGGAAGGAACACCAGGGGTATCCCTGCAACGCCGTTCCCCTGCCCCATCCCCTGGCCGCGGAGCTTTGCGCCGAACATGCGGAACAGTCGCCCGACCTCATCCTGGTCGGCACGGAAATGAGCCCCTTTCTCTATCGCCTCAAGTCCCGCCCCCAGGCGGGGCAACTCCTCCCGTACCGGCGGGACAAGGTTCGTTTCCTCCAGGCCCTGCCGGAAGCCCTTCTGGCGAGGAGCCGCTATCGGCCCTATTTTGCCGCGGCTTCCGGCCTTGCCGACGAATCCTACGTCCTGCGCGCACTTCCCGGCCTTGCCCTCTGCCGGGGAGACCTGACCCGGCGGATGCTCGGCTGCCGCCTCCTTGTCCTGGATCACTACGGAACCACCCTGCATCTGGCTCTGGCCGCCGACGTCCCCACCCTATGCTTCTGGAACCGGCGGGAATGGGGGATGGAAGAGGCCACGGAAAGGGCTTTGGACGCCCTGGCCGGAGCCGGCATCCTTCAGCCCGGCCCGGAGGAGGCCGCCGCCAGGGCGGCTGCCGTCTGGCCGGCGGTCGCCGCCTGGTGGGCTTCGCCCGAGGTCCGGGCCGCCAGGGATCTTTGGCTGAACAGCTATGTTCGGCTTCCCCGGCGGGGCGTTTCCCTGATTCGTCTCTGGGAAAAAGCCCTGCGCGGACTGTGACCGGTTTTCAGGCAATTTCCACAAGCGTTTTCTGTATCCTGAAGTCCCGCGAAAATATATCGAGTGAAAAGGAAATCTTGTCTCTTGCGTATTACTTGACCTTGGAACCGCACACGCCATTTTACAGGTTCAGCCGATGGCCGGCGGCTTCGTCAACGCTTCCGGCGCCGCCCAATTTGAGGGCAACACCCTGGTGGTGGCGACTGACTACACGCTCACGGTCAAGAGCGTCAGCAACATGGAAACCTTCTCCTTTGTCCTGCCCGCCGCCGCGGGGGTCGGCTATGTAGCCCTTGAGGCCAAAGACGAGATCGTCTTCGGCGACTCCGGCTCCGGGGCGAAAAGCCGGATTGCCGAGGCCAGCTTTCAGGGCGGCTCCTCCGCCCTGCGGCCGGGATTTGCCCGCAAATCCCGGCCGCAGGCTTGTTGCCAGGCAAATTCGCCTTGCGCCAAGCTCAGCCCAAGTTGCAATCCTGTCAGTATTTTTCCGCAAGCGATCCGGCGGCCAGATCGCGCAGAAGGGTTGTCTGGCGTTCCAGGCAGGCGGCCAGGCGGTAGCGGGAGACAATGGTCCTGCGGGCCTCCGCCCGCAGGTGGGCAAAGGCCCGGGGATCGCGCAGGACTGTGTCCAGGGCCTGGACAAGCTCCTCGCGGCGAAAAAAATCCACCAAAATGCCGTTCTCCCCGTGGGTAACGGCTTCTTCCACGGGGGCGGTGCGGGAGGCCAGCAGAAGGCAGCCGCAGGCCATAGCCTCCAGGGCGGACCAGGAGAGCACGAAGGGGTAAGTCAGATAGACGTGAACGGCGGAGACCTGAAAGATCCTGCGCAGGTCGGCGTAGGAAACGCGGCCGAGAAAATGGATGCGGGAAAGGTCCAGCCGCCCCTCCAGTTCCGCCAGGTATTTGGCCTTGTAGGTCTGAGCGCCGGGTAGCAGGGGGCTGTAGCTGATCCCGTCGGCGCCCGCCAGCAGCGCATGGCAGTCCGGATACCTGCGCTGCACTTCCGGCAGGGCGCGCAGGAAGGAATGAATGCCTCTGTAGGGTTCCAGATTGCGGGCCACATAGGTAATCGTCCTGTCGCCTGGACGCAGGACAAGAACCGGCGGGGAAGGGGAGCCTTCCGGGGCGCCCCGCGCAATCCTGCTCTCGCCCGGGGTGGACAGGGGGACGATGGCAAGGGCGGCCTCCGGATCGGGGCGCATGAACTCCGTGTCGATGCCGTCGTGCAGTTCCCGGATCTCCCGGCGCAGGAGGGGCGGGTAGCGGGAACGCTGCCAGGCGGTGGGACTGATGAAGGCGTCGGCCGTAGGCAGGGAAATGAGCTGAACCGCGTTGCGGATGCGCAGGGAAAACCGCCCGTCCAGGGTGGAGGGAAATTCCGGATCAAAACCGACGTCTCCTCCCTCGGCGGTAAAAAAGAATTCGCAGTACATGAGGATGGGGACGCGCGGGAAAACGTCCCGGACGAAAAGGCCCTCTCCCCAGCCGGGATGGACGCTGATCACATCCGGGAGATAGCCCTTTTCCCGGAGCGAGAGGAGCGCCCTGGCCACATTCTGTCCGCGGCGCACGGCTCTTTCCGTGTCGCGCAGGTAGTGGTGCACGCCCGGCCCGGAATCTCCGGGGGCGGCGTACCCTCTGACGCAAACCCCCCGCGGGATGCTCCGGTTCCTGATATTGCCCGTCTCGCCGATCCCGAGAATTTCATGCCCTCCCTGATCCTGAAGATACAGCGCCAGACGGAGGTACTGGCCGGGAAAATTCTGGTGGATAAAGAGGATCTTCATCTGAAACCTCTCCTTGCCGCGAAACAGAAGCAGGCCAGGCCGCAAGCGAGCTGTTTCAAGCCTGAAATGCCCTGGAGCAAATTACCAAGGTGAAAATGTTCCGGCCGTTACGCTTGAGCTTGTCGCCCACCGGCAATGCTCTATTTGCCGGGCAGGAGATCCCGCAGGGTCTTGACCGTCTCTCCCGGGGTTTCCAGAACAGCCCTGGCCGCGTTTTTGCCCATC
Organism: Desulfovibrio sp.; assembly: GCA_031275955.1. GTDB lineage: Bacteria > Desulfobacterota > Desulfovibrionia > Desulfovibrionales > Desulfovibrionaceae > Frigididesulfovibrio. The sequence goes on from JAISNZ010000021.1 coordinate 15,444, forward strand.
TCCGCCAGATCCACTCCATAGGTCGGCCGGGCAAAGGTTCCTTCCACCCGGAGCGGGATCTCCGGACTTTTGTCCGCCAGGCGGAAGCGCAGCAGGAGGTTCAGAACCCCGGTCGCCACGTTGGCCGTGCCGCTCCCCCTGGCGGAGATCAGGGGCGAGAGCATCTCGGCCTGCCTGACTTCCGCCAGGCCCCGGTTCAGGACAAGGGTCAGGGCCAGATTCTTCAGGGGAAAATTGACCGGCAGGGCGTCAATGCCGGGCAGTCCCGGCGGGATGAGGGTAAAGCCCTGCACCTCGCCCTCGAGGATGCGGGCCTGGGCTTTGCCGCTCAAGGAGGACAGGATGGACCTGGCCTCCAGACCCTGGCCCCGGAGGGACAGGCTGCCGGACAGCAGGCCGCTGAGGGAGCGCTTGCCGCTCACCGCCGCCAGCAGATCGCCCGCAGCCAGATTGTGCGCCTCGCCCTCCAGCCCCAGGCCGGGAACGGCCGGCCGCAGATCCGCCGTGGCCACGCCGCTGATTGTTCCCTGGAACAATTTCAGACTGTAAGGAATTTCCACCTGTCCCCCCTTCGCCTTGACCTGAACCGATACCAGGGTCAGGGGCAGGCGGGCCGCCAGGAGGGTATTGGCGGAAAGGCGCAGGTCAGCGTCCAGAAAACGCAGGGCCGGGGGCAGCCCTTTCTTGTCCGCCGCCAGCGGCGCGGGATCTTCCCGCCCGCCCGCCGTATTCTCCCGGACAGGGCCCTTCGGCCCGAGGCATGACAGGACGAGGGCGTCCAGATCCAGGGAGCCGAGGGACAAATTCCCCCGGATCCCCAATCCCGGCCCCCGGGATCCGGGCAGGTCCAGGTCGGCCTGTCCCTGTACCGAGGCTCCTTCCACCTTGCCCGTAAGCTCCAGGCGCAGCCTTTCCCGGGCCAGGGCAAAACTCCCCCCAAGGCCGGCTTGCGGGCCGTTGTCGCCCAGTTTCAGGCTCAGGTTTTCCACCTTTCCGGACGCTGTCCTGTCGGCGCCCAGCCGCAGGCTGCCCCGCAGGGAAAAGGAGGCCCGCAGCCCGGTGCCGGAATCCTCCATTCCGCCCCTGGCCTCCAGGGACATATCCGTATCCGGGGCCACATCGCGCAGTTCCAGGGCGTTCACCTCCAGGCGCAGGGAGGTCCCCTCGGCCAGATTCCGGTAAACCACCTCGCCGGCGGAGAGGCGCAGGGTTTGCACCAGCAGATTCAAAGACTGCTTTGCCTCCCCTTCCTCCCGCAATTCCTCCGCGTCCTGGGTTCCGTTTTGGCCGCTTTCCCAGTTTTTCCGGCCCGTGGCCGTCAGCGCCAGTTTAAGGCGCAGACCGTCCAGCAGGATTTCCTGCGCCTCCACCCGTCCGCGCAGGAGCGGCCCCAGGGCCAGACGGAGCGAGGCCCCCTGGGCCGAGAGAAAGGGCTCCGCCCCGAAGTCGGGCAGATCCTGAATCTGGAAGGGCCCGGTGCGCAGCTCCGGACGGGGGAAAAGGGCCAGGGAAAGATTGCCTTGCAGGACAACGCGCCGGCCCGTGGCCGCGGATACGGCCGCGCTGATCTCCTCCCTGTAGTCATTGGGATTGACGACGGCCAGAAACACTCCCGCGGCAGCCGCCAGCAGAAGAATAAGGGTGACGAGTCCCGCGCCGAAAAGAACAAGCGCCCGTTTCATCAAAATTTCCTTTATGGTTTGAAACTTCTCCCTTCAGGGAGATTGCCGCGTAACGCCCGGTGAAGCCGGGCCTGCCGTCCCGGTAACCCATCCCGGAAGGGAAGGGCAATCCAGCCGGCTCCGTATCCGCCGGATGGGGTCAGTCGGCGTATGGAGCTGGCTGTGGATTGAAACATTCTCTTTCCTGCCTTTGTTCGTCCAGGTCCGGGGAGGGGCGGCCCGTCCGGGGAGGAAGAAGCCTTTCCCGGGGGGAGCCTTTCGCTCCGGCTTCCTCTTCGGGGGCCGGTTGCGCGAAAGCCCTGGCGATGCTTTTGGGGTAAGGAGGCGAAAGCACGCCCCGCTCCGTAATGATGCCGGCGATCAGGGCCGCCGGGGTCAGGTCAAAAGCGTAGTTGAAGACCGGCACTCCTTCGGGGGCGATGCGGATGCCGGCCAGGTGGGTCACCTCTGAAGCGGAGCGTTCTTCCAGGGGAATGGCTTCGCCGTCGGGGAGGGATCTGTCGATGGTGGACAGAGGGGCCGCGACATAAAAGGGGATCTTGTGCGCCCCGGCCAGGAGGGCCAGGGCATAGGTGCCGATCTTGTTGGCCGTGTCCCCGTTGGCGGCGATGCGATCCGCCCCTGCCAGCACCCTGTGGACCAGACCCCGCCGCATGAGCAGGGCGCAGGCTGAGTCGCAGGCGATGGTCACCGGAACTCCGGCCAGCCGCAGCTCGTAGGCCGTCAGCCTGGCGCCCTGCAGCACGGGCCGGGTTTCATTGGCAATGACCCGGATTTCCTTGCCGGCCTCCATGGCGGCGTAGATTACCCCCAGGGCGGTGCCAAAGCCCGCCGTGGCCAGGGCTCCGGCATTGCAGTGGGTCATCACGGTTTCCCCGTCCTTGAGCAGTTCCGCCCCATAGCGGCCCAGGCTCCTGTTGGCGGCCAGATCTTCCTGCCGGATGGCCTCGGCCTCCCGCAGCCAGCGGGCGATCAGATCCTCCAGACTGTCCTCCGGCCGCCACAGGCGGCGCATCCTGTCCACCGCCCAGGTCAGATTCACGGCTGTGGGCCTGGCCTGGGCGATCTCCCGCAAAAGGACATCCAGCCTCGGCCGCCAGTCGCGCATGTTCCGCGCCTCCCAGGCCGCCAGGACGCAGCCGAAGGCCGCGCTCACCCCGATGGCCGGAGCCCCCCGGACCGTCATGTCTTTCAGGGCCTGGACCACATCCGCCGTGGTCCGGCAGAAGGCATACTCCTCCCGCCCCGGCAGAAGCCGCTGATCCAGCAGGACAAGGACCTTTTCCTCGGCCAGAAATTGAATGTGGTGTTCCATGGGTTCCCCTACAGCCGCTCCTCAGGGGCCTTCCCGCTTTTTCTCCGCGACAGGCGCTGCTGAAGAATATCCAGATAATAGTAATAAACGGGGGTCAGGTACAGGGTAAGCAGCTGGGAGGTCAAAAGGCCGCCGACCACGGCAAGACCCAGGGGCTGCCGGGATTCCGCGCCCGCGCCGTGGCCCAGGGCGATGGGCAGGGTTCCCATAAAGGCGGCCATGGAGGTCATCATGATGGGCCGGAAGCGGATCAGGGCGCCGCGCAGGATGGCCTCCTGGGGGTCAAGGTTCTGCCGGCGCTGCGCCCCGATGGCGAAATCGATCATCATGATGGCGTTCTTTTTGACAATGCCGATGAGCATGATGATGCCGACAAAGGCGTAGAGATCCAGATCCCTGCCGAAGATAAAAAGGGTCACCAGGGCCCCGAAACCGGCCGCGGGCAGGCCCGAGAGGATGGTCAGGGGGTGAATGAAGCTCTCGTAAAGGATGCCGAGGACAAGATAGATGACCACCACGGACATGATCAGCAGAAGCCAGAGGCCGGCAAAGGAACTCTGAAAGGCCTGGGCCGTGCCCTGGAAACTGGTGTTGATGCTGTCGGAGAGGGTGGCCGCGGCCTGTTCCCGGACGGCCTCCACGGCGCCGCCCAGAGACTGGCCGGGGGCGAGGTCAAAGGAGATGGTCACGGAGGGCATCTGGCCCTGGTGGTTGACGACCAGAGGGCCGACGCCCGTGCTCCGGTTGACCAGGGTGGTCAGGGGGATGAGGGCTCCGGAGGGGGCGCGCACATGGAGAAGGTCAATGGTGTTCGGATTCTCGCGAAAGCGCGGCTCCAGTTCCAGGATGACCTGAAAATCGTTGGTGGGAGCGAGGATAGTGGATACTTCCCGGGTTCCGTAGCTCAGGGAGAGGGCGGTTTCGATCTGCCTGGCGGTAATGCCCAGGGCGGAGGCTTTGTCGCGGTTGATGGACACGCGCACCTCCGGATTGGAGAGCATGAGATCCGTGGCCACATTCTGCAGTCCCGGCAGGGCGCGGACCTTCTGAAAAAGCCGGGAGGAATCCTGATACAGGGTGATGGTGTCCGGACTCTGCATGGTGAACTGGTAGAGGCTCTTGGTGGAGGCCCCGCCGATGCGCAGGGGTGGCGGCAGGGAGGTGTAGGTATTGATTCCCGGCACCTGGGCGAAGACGCCGCGCAGCCGCTGGGCCACAACGGCTGCGTGGGGGCGCTCGGCGCGGTCGCGCAGGGTGAGGACGATAATTCCTTCGTGGCTGTAGTTGACCCCGCCGCTGTTGCCCACCACGGACATGAAATGGGCCACATCCTTGTCCGCGCGGACGATGGTCACCAACTGCTGCTGCAGCCTGGTCATGTTGCTGATGGAACTGCCCTGCAGCCCCTCGGTGCGGATCAGGATCTGGCCGGTGTCCTCAGTGGGCAGAAAGCCCTTGGGGGCGATGACGAACAACCAGCCCGTGAGGCCCAGGATGACTAAGGACAGGCGCAGGCTGTGAGCCTTGTATTTCAGGACGGCCCGCAGGGAACGCTCATACAGGGCGAGGCCCGCGTCAAAGACGCGCTCCGTCAGCCCGTACAGTCCTTCCGTGCGGGTGTGCCGGCCGGGACGCAGGAAACGCGAACACAGCATGGGGGTCAGGGTCAGGGAGACAAAGCCGGAGAAGAGGATGGCCAGGGCGATGGTCAGGGCGAACTCGTGAAAGAGCCGGCCCACGATGCCGCCCATGAACAGGACCGGAATGAACACGGCCACCAGGGAAATGGTCATGGAAAGAATGGTGAAGCCCACCTCCCCGGCGCCGTCAAAGGCCGCCTGGAGAGGAGTCTTGCCCGTCTCCAGGTGCCGGACGATGTTTTCCAGCATGACCACGGCGTCGTCCACCACAAAGCCCACGGACAGGGTCAGGGCCATGAGGGAGAGGTTGTTGAGGGAAAAGCCCAGCAGATACATGCCGGCGCAGGCCCCGATCACGGACAGGGGCACGGCCAGGCTGGGAATGATGGTGGCCGGGAGGTTGCGCAGAAAGAGGAAGATGACCAGGACCACCAGAACCACCGTCAGGGACATGGTGAACTGGACGTCACGCACCGAGGCGCGGATGGAGAGGGATCGGTCGTAGAGGATATTGAAATTCACGGCCGCCGGCACCTGGCGGCGGAGTTCCGGCAGGACCCTGCGGATGGCGTCCACCACGCCCACGGTATTCGTGCCGGGCTGGCGCTGCACGGCCAGGACAAAGCCGCGTTCTCCGTCAAACCAGTTCGCCTGGCGGTCGTTTTCCACACTGTCGATGACCTGGGCCACCTCGCCCAGACGCACCGGGGCGTCGCCCCTCCAGGCCACGATCAGGGGCTTGAACTCCTCGGCGTTCATGAGCTTGCCGGAACTCTGCACGGTATACTGGCGCACGGTCCCGCTCAGGGAACCCACGGGCAGATTGGAGTTGCCCTCTTCCAGGGCCCTGGCCACCTCGTCAATGCCGATGCCGCGCGCGGCCAGAGCCTCGGGGTCCACCTGGACGCGCACAGCGTATTTCTGCGCCCCGAAGACCATCACTTGGGCCACCCCGCTTACTGTGGACAGGCGCTGGGCCACCAGGTTTTCCGCGTATTCGTTCACATCGGACAGGCGCATTGTGGGCGAGGAAAGGGCCAGATAGAAAATGGGCGCGTCGGCCGGGTTGACCTTGCGGAAACTTGGAGGAGTGGGCAGATCCCCCGGCAGGCGGCGCATGGCTGTGGAGATGGCTGTCTGTACGTCCAGGGCGGCGGCGTCAATGTCCCGCTCCAGGGCGAATTGCAGGGTGATGCGGGAACTGCCCAGGATATTGGTGGAAACCATGGAATCCAGGCCGGCGATGGTGGAAAACTGCTTTTCCAGGGGGGTGGCCACGGAGGCGGCCATGGTTTCCGGGCTGGCGCCGGGGTAGGATACGGTGACCAGGATGGTGGGAAAGTCCACCGTGGGCAGATCCGCCACGGGCAGAAGGCGGTAGCCCATCAGCCCGGCCACCAGGATGCCGATCATGACCAGGGTGGTGGCCACGGGGCGGCGGATGAACAGAGAGGAAACGCTCATGGCCGCCGATCAGTCCTCGATCTCCCGGGCCAGGGCTCCGGGAGCCAGGGCCAGATGCCCTTCGGTGACGATCTTCTCTCCCGGCTCCAGGCCGGAGATGACGGCCACAAAGCCTGCCGGGCCCTTTTCCGCAACCACAGGCGCCGCTTCCACCCGGTACAGATCCCCCTCGGACACGGCGCGGTAAACATACTGCCCGGACAATCCTTCCTGGACAGCCCGTTCGGGGATGATCACGGCATCCTCCATGGTGTCCATCATCAGATTCACCCGCACGAACTGGCCGGGCCAGAGGCGGATGTCCTCATTGGCGAACAGGGCGTGCAGGCGGATGCTGCCCGTGGTGCGGTCCACCTCGTTGTTCACGGCGCTGACCAGGCCGGGAATGGGCTCCCCGGCGTCGCCTTCGGGCAGGACCGTCACGGAAAGGGAGGCCGTCTTCATGCGTTCCAGAATGCGGGGCAGGTAGCGCTCCGCCACGGAAAAGCGCACTTCCGCCGGTTGGATGGAATTGATGACCACCAGGGTGCGGTCGTCATTGCTCTGGATGACGTTGCCCTGGCGGACGAGGATATTGCCCAGCTTTCCCGCCGCCGGGGCGCGGATGACGGAATACTCCAGCTGCAATTCCGCCACCTTGATGGCGGCCTCGTCCTCCTCGATGGCGGCCCGCGCGATCTGTTCGGCCGTGAGCATCTGTTCGTAGGCTTCCCGGCTGATCACGTCCTGCCGGAGCAGAACGGTATAGCGGGCCAGATCGTTGCGGGCCTTTTCCAGAAGGGCCTTGTCGCGGGCCAGGCGGGCTCGCGTTTCGGCCAGGGCGGCCTCAAAGGGGCGCGGGTCCAGGCGGAAGAGGATGTCTCCGGCCTGGACCTCCTGCCCAATGGAGGCGGGGGTTTCCACAATCTGCCCGCTTACCTGGGCCTTGACCGCCACGGAGGTTACGGCCTCCACGTTGCCGACAGCCTCCACCAGACGGGGGATATCCCGGATTTCGGCGACGGCCAGACGCACAGGGACGCCGCGCCGATCCTGAGTCTGGACCTCGTCGCGGCCGCAGGCCGCGAGCGGGAGAAGACAGAAGAGCAGGAGAAAGGCGCGCTGCGGGGGGGACAGGGAAAGGAAAAGACGGATCATGCGCAATTCGCCCTGTCAAAGGATTCCGGAGGTCAGCGCGGATAACGGGAAGGGGAAATGCTCCGGGATACTGTCCATTTAATCCAGTATTGCGGAAGACATAAATTTTCGGATCAGGACACAGACTTAGTCTCCGCGCAGGTGTTCATCCTCTTCCTGTTTGCTTTTGCAGTTGATGCACAGCTTGGTGACCGGTCTGGCCTTGAGACGGGGCACGCCGATCTCTTCGCCGCATTCGTCGCAGATGCCGTAAAGGCCGTCGTCCAGACGCTGCAGGGCGGCGCGGATTTTTTTGATCAATTTGCGTTCCCGATCGCGAATGCGCAAGGTAAAGGAACGATCCGACTCCAAAGTGGCTCGATCCGCGGGATCCGCAAAAATTTCGTTGCTGTCCGTCATATCCTCAATGGTCATTTCGCCCTGCTTCAGCGCTTCCTCCAGCATTCCGTTCAGCAGGGTCCGAAAGTATTCCAAATCCTTCTGATCCATAAAAAGGTCCTCCTCCGGGACACGTCAGGCCTGAACCTATCGCATTGGGGGAACACCGTAAATGACCCCTTTGCGGAAGTAAAGGGAAAAGTGCCGATCAGCCGCAGCGGTTTTCTTCACCAGGGTTGCCTTTCCCGGATAAACCGGGCATAAGGGCGGATATTCGGCCTAACAGGGAGGTTGCGTGAAACATCTTGGGCAAAAAGGATTTTCTGGCGCCTTTCTGTTCCTGTTTGTCCTGGCGGCTCCCGCTTGGGCCAAAATGGGCGAAGAGACGGACATCTCCCTTACGCGGCGGCATCTCTCCCCCTGGGGAGCGGAACGCCTCCTGAAAGCGCAGGGCAGCGGAACGTTCATCCAATTTTCCGCCCTCCCTGTCCAGGGGAAAATCTCCTCTCTTTTCGGCCCGCGCAGATCGCCCAGAAGAGGCGCTTCCCGTCTGCACAAGGGCATTGACATCAGCGCTCCCAGAGGGACTCCGGTCAAGGCCGTCGCTCCCGGCGTCGTCGTTTTTAAGGGGCGCGACAAGGCCTACGGCAACACGGTTGTTCTTGATCACGGCGATGGCCTGACTACCCGCTACGCCCATCTGGACAGCTATGCCGTGGACAAGGGCGCCCGGGTCGGGGCCGGACAGACTCTTGGGACTGTGGGCAGGACCGGACGCGCCACCGGCTGCAACCTGCACTTTGAAACCGTGCTTGGCGGAGTTCCCATGGATCCGCTGACCGCCTCCCTCTGGCACGCCTCTCTGCCGAAGTTGGAGATGCTGCCGAGGCTTTTCGCCGCCAGAGGAAAGGGCCGATCCTTCGCAGGGACGCGGGCGAGCGCCCCTGCCGCCAAACGGAAGGCTTCCCCGACATCCGCCGCCGAGATCCGCAAGGGCCGCGCGATCGCTCCTCTCGCAGGGGTGAACAGCCTCAGCCAAAGCCGCGTCAGCCCGCCTCCCAGGGGCGATCTCCTGCCTTAGGGCCATCCCGCGCGGACTGAAATCGCTCAACATTCCGGCAGGCAGACGGCCAATCCTCCCATGGCTGTTTCCTTATATTTGACGTTCATGTCACGGCCTGTCTCGCTCATGGCCCGGATGGCCATGTCCAGGCTGACCCGGTGGCGGGAGGCGTCTTCGGCGCCGGCCAGAAGGCAGGCGTTGTATGCCTTCAGGGCGCCCATGGCGTTGCGCTCTATGCAGGGGATTTGCACATAGCCGCCCACAGGGTCGCAGGTCAGCCCCAGATGGTGTTCCAGGGCGATTTCCGCGGCATTTTCCACGATCTCGGAGGGAAAGCCCCGAGCCTGGGCCAACATGGCCGCGGCCATGGCGGAGGCCACGCCCACTTCGCCCTGGCAGCCCACTTCAGCCCCGGCGATACCCGCGTTGTTTTTGGCCAGAAAGCCCACGGCGGCAGCGGCCAGCAGACCGCTGCGCACGGCTTCCGGCCCCAGCCCCAGGTGGCCTTCGATCATGGTCAGGACGGCGGGCACGACGCCGGCCGCGCCGCAGGTGGGCGCGGTGACGATGACGCCGCCGGCGGCGTTTTCCTCCGCCACGGCAAAGGCATAGGCATTGAGCAGACCCAGAAAGCGGTTCAGGGGATCGTCCAGGCTGTCGGCCTTGCGGGCCAGATGCGCGGCCTTGCGCCAGACGCCGAGGGCGCCGGGGAGCACGCCTTCCGCCCGGACGCCCCGCTGCACGGAGCGGCGCATAGTATCAAGAACACCATCCAGGCGCTCATGAATCCGGTTCCGATCCAGGCCGGACAGGGCCATCTCATTCTGCAGGACAATCTGGGCCAGGGTCAGCCCTGTCCCGAGGGAAAGCCGGCGCAGTTCTTCCGCCGTGCGGTAGGGAAAGGGCGGATCGCGCCGGGCCTCGGGAGGACGGCCTTCCCATTGCACGAAACCGCCGCCCACGGAATAGGCTGTGGCCTGATACAGGGGGAAACCGGCGGCATCCAGAAGGGAAAAGAGCAGGGTGTTGCTGAAGGGGTAGTCATGCTGAATGCGGTCCGGACGGATGGATTCGGGGCCGACGACAAAGGCGCTCCGGCCGAGGGAAAGGCGGCGCTTGTCCGGCTGTAAGACGAGGATATCGCCGGGCAGCGCCTCGGAACAACGGGCCGGATCAAATCCCAGCAGGCCGGCGAGAATGGCCTTGTCCGTGCCGTGGCCCACGGCGGTGGCGCTGAGAGAGCCAAAAAGCCGGACCTCGACGGCGGCGGCCCTGTCCTGAACGGATTCGGGCAGCGTTTCCAGCTGCCGGCGAAAATCCAGAGCTGCCTCCATGGGGCCGATGGTATGGGAACTGGAGGGGCCGGGACCGGCCTTGAAAAGTTCAAAGACCGAGGTGCTGATGGGGCCGCTGTCCATCCGCTCCATAACATCCTCCACGGCGTGGGCTCGGAATGTTTTCCGGAGAAAAACTTTTTCCCCTTCTCCCGGCGTACCATGCCCCGCCCAGCTTTGAAAGACGGAATTTGCGGGATTTGACGCTTTCGCGTTGACAGGAGGGCATACTTTGCATAGAAGTCTTTCACCTGTCGGGATGTAGCGCAGTCTGGCTAGCGCACTTGAATGGGGTTCAAGGGGCCGGAGGTTCAAATCCTCTCATCCCGACCAGAAATTGCAAGGGCTTACGGTGAGTGCCGCAAGTCCTTTTTCTGTTTAAGCGGGATTTTGTGCCACTCCTGTGCCACTTTTTCTGGTGAATAACAGATATAGATAGTGATGGGGAGTGAAAATCGCAAAAAATTTTCCAGATGCCTTGACAAGGGAACCTAAGGAAACACTGATTTATTCCCTTTTGTGTGGGGCACACCCCACCCAAAAAAACCCACAAGGGAAGAGTAGACCCAACCAACCAAAAT
>JAISNZ010000039.1 GCA_031275955.1 Desulfovibrio sp.
GCCTCCCATGCAGCGTAAAGCAGTCATTATGGCCGGCGGCAAGGGCACCCGCCTTGCCCCGTATACGGCCATTATCCCCAAACCGCTGGTGCCGCTGGGTGACATTTCCATTTTGGAAATGATTCTTTTGCAGCTCAAGCATCACAGGATTACGGATGTTGTTCTGGCCGTAAATCATTTGAGCCATTTGTTCCAGGCCTACTTTGGAAACGGCGAGCGCCAGGGTTTGCGCATTGACTACAGCCTTGAAAGTCACCCGCTGGGCACGGCCGGCCCTCTTGGCGCGGTGCTGGACAGCATGAGTCCGGATTTTTTTCTGCTCAATGGCGACTTGCTGACCAATATGGACTTTGCGGGAATGTACGCCGCCCATTGCCGTAATAAGGCCGATGCCACCATCGCCGTGCATGAACGGGAGCTGAAAAGCGATTTTGGCGTAATAGATATGGACGAAGACGGACTGCTTGTGGGATACCGGGAAAAGCCGTCTTACCGCCACTTTGTGAGCATGGGATGCTATGTGCTCTCGCGAGAGGCGGTAAAGCCGTTTGTTGCCGCCGATACATACCTGGATATGCCGGATCTGATGCGGCTTATGATGGACGCGCAAAAGAAGGTTTATTGCAACAAAGCCGATTGCGTCTGGCTTGATATCGGCAGGCCGGAAGATTACGCGCAGGCGCAGGAGCTTTTTGCGAAACAGCCGGAGCTGTTCCTTCCAGAGCGTTTGACGCCTTGAAATAATGGTTTGCATCTCGCGCTCGCCAAACCGGGGCTTTGGGCATTACCGCGGAAACGAGGGGGCCGCCGGCAAGGTCTGTTGCGTTTTTTCCCTTTCTTATTTTAGCGGACTCCATGAATATCCTTCTTTTTATGACCGCCGGCATGTCGCTGAACGCTTGGCGCCAAGCGGGAACCCTTACCCGGGAACTTGCCCTGTATGAACGCCTGGCCGGCCTTGGCGCGAAAATTGGAATTATCAGTTACGGCGGCAAGGAAGAGCGGGAGCTGGCCACGCCTTTTCCGTGGTTAAGCGTGCACAGCAATGTGTGGGGCTTGTCGGCGGAGCGTTATGCCCGTTGGCTGCCCCTTTTGCATGCCGCTCCCCTGATGCGGGCTGATGTGCTGAAAAGCAACCAGATGAGCGGCGCGGATGCCGCCCTGCGTTGCGCGCGCCTATGGAACAAGCCGTTTGTCGCCCGTTGCGGGTATATGTGGAGTGAATTTGCCCTGACCCAATCAGCCGATGCGGCCAAAGAGATTGACCGGCTCGAACGTCATATTTTTACTGAAGCCCGGCATTGTATCGTTACCACCGAAGATATGCGTGAAAGCATTCTGGCCCGAACGGCACGGCAAAAAGAAGATATAAGCGTCTTTCCCAACTATGTGCCGGATTACTTGTTTACGCCGCCTGCTCGGGCAAAAGCCGATCTGGATGCTCGCATTTGCTATGTGGGGCGCCTTTCCGAGCAAAAAAATCTGCCCGCGTTGGTTCAGGCCTGTCAGGATTTGCCCGTTACGCTTCGCCTTATAGGCGAGGGGCCGGATCACGAAGCGTTGCAAGCTCTTGCCGAGCGCCTCCATGTTCAGCTGGAAATGCCCGGGCGTATTCTTCATGAAGATTTGGGGAAAGAACTTGACGCGGCAACCGCTTGCGCCCTGGTGTCCCACTATGAAGGCAACCCCAAGGCGCTGCTTGAATACATGGCCAGGGGCCGCCCGATACTCGCCACCAACGCGCCCGGCATTGCCAACCTGATACGGCACGAGGAGAACGGCCTGCTTTGTTCGCCGGATCCCTCGTCCATCCGCGAAGGCTTGCAACGCCTGCTGGGTGATCCGGAGTTGCGCGAACGTCTTGGAGCGCAAACCCGGGCCGATGCCAGGGCGTTTTCTCTTCAAGCTTCCGCTGAGCGCGAGTTCGGCTTGTATCGGCAGATAACGCGACAACCAGGAGGCGCAAGCCTTCCCTGTTTTTTGCGTCATGCTGTCCGTGCCCTGCCCCGCCTTGGCCTTAAAAAGGCACGCGCGCTTGCATCCCGAGGGCTGGACGGGCTCGCGGCAAAATTGGCCGCAAACCCATGCCTGGCAAGACGTCTCGGTCCTCTTTTCGCCGCGCCGCGCGCGGCGGATGTCTCCGCCCCCACACCGCCCGCCCCCAGCTTCAATCTTTCCGATACCGCGCGCGCTCTTGCGTCCGCCTGCGCCGAACTGCCGGCGGCGGATGCCTTGCGGTTGATTTTTACGCTGGAAAACAGTCTGTACTCCATGGCGGGCAATTTTTCCGTCGCCTATGATAACGGACTGCACACCAAACATCGCCATACGCAATACCATGCTTTCTTTGTCAACCGCCTGTCCGCCGGGGAAAACGTTCTGGATATCGGCTGCGGCAATGGATTTCTCGCTTACGATATGGCTCGGTCGGCGGGAGCTTTTGTTACGGGGATCGATCTGAATCCGGACAATATCACTGTGGCTCAAGAGCGCTTCCGCCATGAGCGGGTATCTTTTATACACGGTGACGCGCTTACGGATTTACCGTCCGGTGTTTATGACGTTGTGGTGCTTTCCAACGTGCTGGAGCACCTGTCGGGGCGGCCGGAGTTTTTGCAAAAAATTCAAAAACGCCTCGGGCCGAAACGATATCTCATCCGTGTGCCTTTGTTTGAGCGCGACTGGCGCGTGCCTTTGAAGCGGGAGCTGGGCCTGGAGTGGCGTCTGGATACCAGCCATGAAACAGAATATACTCAAGAGGAATTCTTGCGGGAAATGCGGGATGCCGCTTTGACTGTGCGCCATATCGAATTTCGCTGGAGTGAAATCTGGTGTGAGCTTTACCCGGCTGGCAGCCCCGTGCCTGTTAAGGATTAACAGTATGCGGACACCCTCCATCACAGTGCTCATGTCCGTGCGTAACGGCGAGAAGTTTCTGGCGGAAGCGATTGAAAGTGTTTTGAGCCAGACGTGGCGGGATTTTGAATGTATCATTATCAACGATGGTTCCATTGATGGCACGGCTGGCATTTTGGCGGAGTTTGCCGAGGCGGATCCGCGCATAACAGTTGTGGAGCATGCCGGCGGCGCCGGGCTGGCCGTACGGTTGAACCAGGGCCTTGAACTTGCCCGGGGCGCTTTGATAGCCCGCATGGATGCCGACGATATCGCCCTGCCGGAGCGTTTTTCCCTGCAAAAAGATTTTCTGGATGCTCACCCGGAAGTGGCCGCCGTTGGCGGCAGCGTTGCTTACATTGATGATCTCGGCGCGATTACAGGAGAGTATGTCTACCCTTGCGCGGCAGAGGCCATACGGGAACAGCTGCTCTATTACGGTTCTCCCATTGCCCACCCCGCCGCCATGTTTCGCCTGAAACCGGTTCGCGCCATAGGGGGATACCGAAGCATTTTTCCCTACGCGCAAGACTATGACCTCTGGCTGCGCCTGGCGGAAAAAGGCGGCCTCGCCAACTTGGCGGAACGGATTCTACACTACAGGATTCACGCGGGTTCAACGAATAAACAACACACCACTCCACAGCTTGCCTGCATGGCGCTTGCCCGGCTGTCGGCACGGCAGCGCGTGCTGCTGCCGGACGACATTCTTGCCAAAAGGCAAACGCCGGTTGATGTCTCTCTGGCACGGCAACACATGCGCAATTTTGACATGGTCACCCTTGGGCAACTCATCTCCACTGTCTCTGTCTATGGAGCTGATGCCGCGGTGGATTCTTTTGTCGAAGAGTGCTGGAAAACGCTTTTGCGGATGGTTCCCGTGACAGACCGGGAGCAAAGAGCTCTGGCCGTGGCCTACGGGCATGCCCTGGCCTGCTGTCCGGGGATAATACCCTTGCTTTGCCGGGAGTGGGAAGCCTCGCCCTGCGAATCCCTCCATAGAGAAATTCTTGCCAAACTCATACTCACACTGCCCTTGCCCCCGTTTGACAAGTTGGAAAAAGCCCTGAGCGGCCATAGTGTCGCCGATCACCTTCTCGCGCGCGAACTTGTGTGGCGCTGCGGCCTGGGGGCGGATGCTCCCGCATGGCTGGGCGCCATACTCGGCCAGGAGCTTGCCGCCTTACATGGCCCCGAGCAAAGCGATTATGACTGGTTGAGCGCCCGCTATGGCTGCCTGAGTCTGCTCATCCGCCAAGGCCTTGCTGGATGGCTTGGCGCAATGGCCCCTCAGGCGGATATCCGCCAGGCCGGCCCCACGGCTTCTCTGGCCTTGCTCTGCCGCCTCTGCGTGACGGTGCACGCGAGCATGGACGGCGCTCCGGAGACTGTCGTCGCGGCGCTTGGACAATGGCTGCTGACTGAAGCGAAAAATCCCCACGGGAGGGATATGGGGCTTTTGCGCTGCCTTGCGCGGCTTGGCGACTCCGCTGACTTTGCCTTGGCGGCCAAGCTTTTTGCGGAGTGTACCCCTGAGGATGAGCAGGGTATTTCTGTTATCGTGACCGCGGAGGCGGGCACAAACTGGCTTTTTTATCTTAGTAACGTTATCTCCCATACAGCCAATGTGGAATTGGTTCTCTGCGACCTTTCGCCAAATTTTGCCGTTCACTTTTTCGAGCACGCCTATGCTCACAGGCACTCCGTTACGGTTTTTGCAAGCTCCAAAGGCCTTTTCGCCCCAAAAAACGAAGCCCTGACCGCTTGCCGCTACCCGATAATCGCCTTTGCCAAAGACTTTTACTGCTATGATCTTCATGCGCTTTCTCTGGCTAGCGGCCATTTGCAGAGGGCGGAAGCCGTATGGGGACAGCCGCACTTTGCAGAGCGAGTGCCGGATGTCGTGCGGCACGAGCTGGCCTTTGACGTCACCCCTGAAGGAGTGGAGGAATATTTTCCTCTTTTTATCCGCCGCGGCGCAATTGACAGGCTGGGTTTTTTCAACAACGACTCCAATGAACAGACCATTGAAAAAGAGTACCGCGTCCGCATGCGGACGCGCGGCGTGTCCACGGCGTATGCCGAAGATGTGCTTGTTCCGCATGGGAGGACGCCTTCCCCACCTGCCGCCCGGTACCTGTTAAGCAAAGCTAAAAGTCTGGCAAGACATGGTTTGCGCTTCCGCAAAAAATCCCCCCTGCCAAAGGACAGCGCCTGTGCCCCCCCGGCAGCGCCTGTGAGCGTTGCCGCGTCTTCCCTGAAGGTACTTCCGGAAACTGCCCGGTATATGCCTTCGCTGGACGATTTTCGCTTCGCTGCCTTTGAGGAATGGCTCCAGCTTTTTCCGGGGCGCAGCGCGCCTCTCTTTGTCAGCCCGGGAGTAGACCTGGCCTTGCGCCGCGCAAGAGGCCGTAAGAACAAAGACTACAGCGTACTGCCCCCTTCTGGCTTGTTGCCTGAAGACAAAAAGTTGCTGCTGGCGCTCTTTGCCCAAGAAGCGAAAAAGTGGCCAAGAGAATTGCTGGCCGCTCATTGCACGGTATTGCTGTATGACGATCAGCCGGAAGACGCCTATGCCGTCAGATCCATAGCGTATGACGCAGCCGATTTGTGTGTGGCTTTGACAGAAGAATCGCAGGCCCGTCTTGCCATGCTGCATCCGCTCGTGTGCCGCGCGGACTCGGTTCTTGTCGCCTTGGCCTGGGCTCACAAGCTTTATCTGGCGGCGCGGCTGGGTACCCGTTACCCGGCTCCAGCGCCATACACCCATACAGAGGACGGCGCGGAAGCGGCCCTCCCGCGCAAACCATTCATTATGCTGCTGGTGGATACTTTTTATACCGGTGGCAGGGAAAACGTCATTCTGGCCTTGATGCCGTATCTGCGGGATAAAGGCTGCAAGGTTGCGCTGGGTATAACGCGCGATTCCACGCCTGAGGGAAGGGCCATGCTTGAGCAGGCCGGTCTGGAATTTTTCAACTTTTCAGGAGACGCCGCGACACAACAAAAGATATTGCTGGAGCGGAAGATTGACTTGGTGGTCGCGCAGCATTGTAGAGACGGTGTTTTGGCGGCGGGTTTGGCGGGCATCCCCTGCGTCCAGTCCATTTACGGCATGTTTATGCAGGCTGAGAAGGCAGAGCTGGATGAGTGGAAACGCCTGGACGCCTGTACTTCAACGTACAGTTGCGTCTCCGCGCTCGCGGCCATGTGCGTTGACCGCTATTTTGGCGTGGATGTGCATAAAATTGTTATCGCGCCCTGCGCGTCATCCATGCGGATACCCACCGGTTTCGGGCAACGCGGGGAAGACCCGGCCCTGCGGGCGGAGCTGGGCATTCCCCAAAACTCACCGGTCTTCATCTACCCGGCAAGACTTCAAGACGCCAAAGGCCAACGGCTATTGCTGGACGCTTTTGCCCAGGCCTTCCAGCAAGATCCGCGAATACGCCTCGTCTTGCTGGGGCCATGCTTCGATTATGGCTACAAAGCGCGCCTGCAGGGGTTAATAGCGAACTACGGGCTTGATCATGCGGTCATTTTGGCTGGGCATCGTGATGATTTGCCCCGATTTTTCAATCTGGGCAAAGCGCTTGTGATGCCGTCGTTTACCGAAGGTTGGAGCCTGTCCATTGCCGAAGCGGTGCAGGCGGGCTTACCGGTTATCGCCACAGACGTGGGCGGGGCCACGGAGCAATTGCGTGGAACCGACGGCATCCTTTTGCCCGCTTTTGCCGACGACCTCTGGCGCATGACTCCGGCCCGCATGCAATATGCCATACACCACGAACACCAGCACCACCAGTTGCGCGAGGCGCTCTGTCAGGCGTTTCTTGCGATGGCCTCGCGGCCCTCTGGCAGCCAGTCTCCTCCACAGGCAACAAGCGTTGTAAGCATAGAAGAAGCCTGCGCCCGCCAATTACATATTTTTCTGGCAACCCTTGGCGGGCATTCTGGTTCGGCTTTACGAAACGGCACGTTCATACCGCAGAAGCAATCAAAATATATTGACGTATCCTCACGGCGTAAAGAAAGCCGCAAGGAGTTATAGATGGGGCAATCCGGCTATATTCGTCCTGAAACACTGCCGGCTTTAACAAGTCTGCGCTTTATGGCCGCCATGATGGTGGTTTTTATGCATACGTCCAGCGCTTTCGGTTGGGAGTTTATTCCTCGACACTTTATCTTCGGGCTCGGGGTTTCCTTCTTTTTTATTTTATCCGGCTTTATCCTGACACATAACTATCTGCATAGAAATGTCCCGTTTACCACCTTTATACAAAACAGGTGGGCCAGACTATGGCCGGCGCACCTTTTGTGGCTTGCAGCTGTCTTTATCCTGCTTCCACCTGGTTGGTGGACCTTTGACGGGCCAGGTCTTTTGAGCAAATGGGTAACACTGGTAGCCAATATTTTTATGATGCACAGCATTGTGCCAATACAGGACTATTACTTTTCATGGAATGCTGTCTCCTGGAGTATTTCCACCGAGTTTTTTCTGTATCTCGCTTTTTATCCTCTTTTGAAAAATATCCGGCACACTTGGCGATGTAAGCTTCTCATAACGCTTTTTATTTTTCTCAGTTTGGATGTCATTCAACACTGGTTCCCAATAACAGGGATGAATATTACCTTTGCGATTCCCCCTGCGCGTGTGTTGGAGTTCTTTCTTGGCATGACGGCATATTTGATATGGGAAAAAACACGCGAAGGTAAGCTATGGATTGCTTTTCTCATTACTGCCGTGCCGCTCTTCTTGATGTTGCCAGAGCTAACGAGCTTACTACCTATTCTTTCAAAAGCTACTCAATTTATTCGTGTTGGCCTGCTTTGCGGATATGCCGCTCTCGCCTGCCTTATAATCTCCCTTGCCGGCAACCACACACTGGCCCGCATTGTCGGCGTGCGCCCTTTTGTCTATTTGGGGGAAATCAGTTATTCATTGTACCTCTGCCATCAGGTATTTATCCGCATGTTTTTATCGCAAGGACCGGACGGATTCTGGGCTTCGTTATCCCCGCCCTTACAGGCGGCACTCTATTTTCCCATTATTTTTAGCGCTTCGTGCCTTTCGTATCATATTGTGGAAATTCCTCTGCGTAAGATGCTCAGGAGCATTGATTTTCAAAGATATTTTGGGATTTTTAAGCAAAAAAAGGCATACCACCCTCTGTGAGCATTACGGTATGGGATTTGGACAAAAAGGAAAATTTGCATATGATTAAAAAATGTTCCGTAACCTGCGTCATCACAATGCACAGAGAGGGCTTGCTCGCGCACACGACGCTCAACTCCATCGCCAAAGCGCGGGAAAACGCCGAGGCAGAGGGGTTTCCCGTTGCATTTGTCATTACGCTCGACAATCCCGACGCCCTGACAGAGCGCATTGTCAGGAAGCACCCGAGCATCAGGGAAAGTGACCTTATGGAGAATGTCCACTTTGGTGACCTCGGCTTGTGCCGCAATTATGCCGTTGGCAAAGCATCCTGCGACTATATTGTTTGTATGGACGGGGATGATTATTATTCAAGCAACTACATTGCCGCCATGGTACATAAGGCCATGAAGGGTAAAAATATTGTCGTCTGCCCGGAATATCTCGTATTGTTCGGTACACAATATCATTGGACCCGCTTTGGCGGACCGGAGGACTGTATAAAAAACTCGTATGTTCTGTTTTCCGAGCACCATTACTGCGCAACCGTGGCCGCGCACAAAGACGTGTTCGCGCGGCTTCCCTTTACCCCCTGTAAAGATGGCTTTGGCTATGAGGATTGGCACTGGAATCTGGAAGCTCGCGCGGCTGGCATGGAACACCAGGTTGCCCGCGATGTTGTGCTCTTTTATCGGCGCAAGGCTGTTTCTCTCAGCAAGATGCAAACTCGGGCGAGCAGTGTCGTTCCTCCATCCCGTTTTTTTGAAACGCTGCCCAAGCCGGAGTCGGAAGGTTTATCCGCCTTGCCCAGTCCACAAGGGGTTCCCAACGCCGCCTTCCCCTGGAAAGAGGCGCTCAAAAGCATGGTGTTCAGCATCCTGCGGCTTATGCCGGCCTCTGTGGGAGGGAGAGTGTACGCGGTCCTGCGAAACGGGAAAGTGTATGCCAAAGAAAGCGTACTGGCGCTGCTCAAGCGCATTCCCGGGTCCATGGAAAAGAGGATCCGCCCGCTGTTGACCCGGATATGGCGCGCCGGAACCAAGCCAGCCGCCAACGGACTGGAGCCGGTTCTGTATAATGCCTTGCTGGAGGTGGCGAGAACGGACGATTTGCTGCATCCGGACAGGCTGCCGCCGCTTCCGTATGTTCCCCGCTCCGGAGATGAAGCGCCGGGCAGAGCCTATGCCGGGGCTTGGCATGCCCTGCCCCGGCATGACTACGATGTTGTCTACACGGCTCCGCATATAACGTTTGGCGGCGCTGACCAAATGGCAATCAACTATATCAAGGTAATGCTCGCCGAGGGCAAGCGCGTGCTTTTTATTACAAGCGCCGGGCTGCCGAACCGCTTTGAACTGCTGCCGCCGCGGGTGGATGTGCTGGATCTGGGCGCTCTTATCCGGTTTCTCCCTCATGAGGGGCGGGTGGCGGTTTTTACCCGGCTCCTTTTGCAGCTTGCTCCGTCATTGGTACACATGGTCAACGATCACTTCGGCTTTCAGTGCCTTGTACGGCATGGGCAGGCCTTGCGACGACATAGCAAGCTGTTTGTCTCCATTTTTGCCGATGCCCAGGATCGCAACGACTACTATGCCGGCGCGGGTACGGACTATCTGCGCGACCTTTACCCCATCATTGAACGGGTGATTACGGACAACGCCGTTGGCTCGCAAAAATGGAATGAACGTTTTGGGATAGAGCCGGAATTTTTCCAACCGGTTTATGCGAAAAGCTCCGGGGTGATTCGCCCCTGGAATCCGCCGTCCATGCGTAACCGGGTTTTGTGGGCAGGCAGACTGGATGCCGAAAAACGACTGGATATCGCCTGCGCCATTGCCGGGCAACTTCCGGAAATGCGGTTTGATTTTTACGGCAGAGCCATTTTGAACACCGCAAACCCCGCGGTGGACGAGCTGAAAACCCTGCCGAACGTTACATTTTTTGGGGAACATGCAGGGTTTTCCACCTTACCGGCGGAAAGGTATTTCGCGTTTTTGTATACAACCCAGTGTGATGGTTTGCCCATAGTGCTGTTGGAGGCCACAGAGGCGGGTTTGCCCGTGGTCGCCCCTGATCGGGGTGGCGTTCGTGACTTCCTTACCGACGAAACTGGCTGGCTTGTGGATTCCCACGAGGATGTCCCCGCGTATGTACAGGCGCTGCAAGAGGTTCGCGACAATGCCGCTGAGGCGGAGAGACGCTGGAAGAACGCCTGTGCCCTGCTGGCCGCGCGGCATAACGGGCGGGCCTTTGCCGCCAGCCTGCTCCAGGCCTATACGGGGGAAAAAGAGGTATGACGCGAACAGGCGAATGCTTCCCCAGGGTCTCTGTTGTCATTCCGTGCTATAATGACGGCAAATATCTGCCGGAAGCGGTGGCCTCGGTAAAGGCCCAAACCTACCCTGAGCTGGAGATTGTGATTGTGGACGATCACTCCACAGCGCAGGACACACAGGACATATTGTCCGCGATGAAGCAGGCCGGCTGCACCGTCCTTACAGCGCCGGAGGGCAAGAAGGGCGCGGCCGCCGCCCGCAACGCCGGGATTGCCCGAGCCACCGGTGATTTTATCTTGCCGCTGGATGCCGACGACAAAATCGATCCCACCTATATAGACAAAGCCGTAGCGGCTTTTAAGGCCGATCCCGCGCTTGTGATCTGCGGATGCGGGGTGCGGTTTTTCGGCCTGCGGGGGCATGCCTTCGCGCAGCCGCCATTGACGCTGACCGCGTTGATTCTGGAAGACTACAAGCTGGTTGCCTCCTGCCTGTATCGCAAAAGCGACTGGGAGCGCGTAGGCGGGTATGATGAATCGCTCGCGCTTGGCAAGGAAGACATGATCTTTTGGCTAGACCTGCTTGAAGCTGGCGGTGGGGTCGCTGTTTTGCCGGAAGAGCTGTTCTTCTACAGAATCAGGCCGCGTTCAATCACCGCCGAAGTCCGGGGCGCGCCCACGGAAAGAGAAAAGCTCACCGCCATGTACCAGGCGCGCCCGGAACTTTTTCACCGTCACACGATTGATTTCATGGATGCGCTTGCCAGGCGCAGGGCGGAAAGCGCGCGGCGGGAATGCCTTTTCTCCTGGAAATTGCTCGCGCCTGTTTTTAAGATGGAATGGTTTTTACGCCAATGCGCCAAGCGTGTATTGGGAAGAGCGTAAGTATGTCTGTATGCGCGGCAACAACAACTGTTATTTTGCTCAACTACAGGGGGGCTGAAGATACGCTGGCCTGTCTGAAGTCTTTACGTGTCCTGGCAACAGCCCCCCAGCGGATTGTAATTGTGGACAACGCGTCCGGCGATGGCTCCCTTGAGGCGCTCCAGGCGTGGCTGGAGCAAGAGGCTGGCAATGCTTCCGGGGGAGCGGCGGCAAACAGGCCCACACAAGTCCCGCCCGGCCAAAAGACGCAGTACGTCCTTCTGCCTCTGGCGGAAAATAACGGCTATGCTTCCGGCAACAACGCGGGCATCCGTCTGGCTCTGCAAGACTCCGCATGCAGCGCGGTATGGCTTGTAAACAATGATACGCAGGTCAAACCGCATGCGCTGGATGCCCTGTGCCGCAGTTTATCCGAAAAGCCCGAAGCGGGAGCGGCCGGTTCCACACTGGTCTTTGCTGGCAGCGAGGTTATTCAGTGCCTTGGGGGGCAGTCGGTCAGTCCGTTTTTGGGCTCCACAAAAGCGATCCTGGAATTCTCCCGTTTGGATGAGGGGCTGCTTCTTGCGCCAGAGGATGTAAACGCCCGGATTGACTTCACCACAGGGGCGTCCATGCTGGTGCGGCGAGAAACCTTTGAGCGCGTGGGCCTTTTATCAGAAGAGTACTTTCTTTATTATGAAGACGTGGAATTTGGAATACGCATAAAAAAAGCGGGCCTCGGCCTTGTATGGTCCCCTGAAAGTATTGTTTACCATAAAGGCGGCCCGCGCAAGGAAGCCAACCGGGAGATCCCCAGGTGGGTTGACTACCTTATTCTGCGTAATCGAATATATTTTATGCGCAGGCATTATCTCTGGTCGCTTCCCCTGGCTCTTTGCGGGTATGGGGGGGTGCTGCTGAATCGTATTCGCAGAAATCAGGCGGACAGACTGCCGCTTGTATTCCACGCCTTGCGTGATGGCTTGCGGGGCGAGATGGGCCTATCCCGGGCTGCCAAGCGCCTGATGGCAAGGGACTTGGCCTAGCGCCCCGAAACCGGGGCCACCGCATTTAAGGAAATGCTGATTTATTCCCTTTGAGGGGGCTTTGCCCCCTCAAACTCCCCCGGCAGGAGCATCCTGACAGGATGAGTTCGCCCTCGCTGACGTTCGGGACGAACGGCCCCCGCGCCCCCGTTAAGTATTTCAATGGAATACGACATGAGGGGGTTCGGGGCCGTCCGTCCCGCGCGAAAACGCGGGCGGACAGCATCTGAAACGATATGCCCCCCGGCGGGGTTCAGGGCGGAGCCCCGATAAATCAGCGCTTCCCTAAGAGGAACCGTCACCAGATCAGGTTAAAATCCCGCGCGCTTCCGGCTGCGAAGTGAAAGAAGGGGTCTTACAAAAAACTTGCGGATAACATGTTGTTTTGGTAAAGATTTTGATGGTTTTTATCCAGTTTGTGAAGGAGCTCCCGTCAAAGACTGGCGCGGAAGCGCCATGAACTATGCCCGGCAAAAAGGCGATCGCGGATGTTGGTTTCAATAATTGTCGCAACATATGGAAGGCGGGCTCCGCTTGAAAAATTTTTTCAAAGTGTGGCGGAACAATCATTTCGCAATGTTGAGGTGATTATTGTTGACCAAAATCCTTCTGGATTTCTGGATGACATCATTCTTGCCTACCAGGGTTTTTTCCCCCTGATCCATGTCCTCTCCCAAACGGCAAACGCATCCACCGCAAGAAACATTGGCATCGCTCACGCGAAAGGAGATGTTATTGCCTTTCCGGATGACGATTGCCTTTATGCGCCAGGCGTTATACAGCGTGTCGTTGATGAGCTTGAGGCCAATACGCATTGGAGCGGATTGCTGGTCTCCTGGGCGCAAAGTCCGAAAAAACCACGCCACCCCGGGCGCGTGGACCGGGTAACGAGGTGGACTGCTTTTCGTAGGGCTGGAACGCTTGTCCAATTTTATAGGGCATCGGCTATTAACGGTATTTTGTTTGACCCTGCCCTGGGCCCTGGAGAAAACTCAAAATACGGTTCAGGAGAAGATACCAGTTTTCTCTTAAGCGTTCTGTCCAAAAAGATGTATGTAGCCAAGATTCATGATGTGCTGGTGTACCACTTGGAGCCGGACTTCAGTAACCCAGATATGTTTCACCGTGTGCGATCCTATGCGTTGGGGCGCATGCGTTTGCTGCGAAAACACAAATTTCCGCTCTGGTTCAAGCTGGCCAATGTATTTTACCCTTTGCTCCACATCCCTTTTTGCGGGCGTGATGCTGTGCCTTATCATAAGGCAATGTTTGTAGAGAGGTGGAAGGGTTTTTGGGATAAAGAATAAGGCCTGCGCACAGGCAATACTTCCAGGGAAGCGCTGATTTATCGGGGCTCCGCCCCAAACCCCGTCATTTCGTATTCCATTGAAATACTTAACGGGGGTGCAGGGGCCGTTCGTCCCGAACGTCAGTGAGGGCGAACTCATCCTGTCAGGATGCCCCTGCTGGGGGAGTTTGAGGGGGCAAAGCCCCCTCAAAGGGAATAAATCAGTGTTTCCCTGGGGCGGGGTTTTACGGCGCGCTGGATAAACATGGAGAAAGCATGAAAGTCTTGGTAAGCGGCGCGTCTGGCTTTTTGGGCAACGTCCTCAGGAGGCAACTGGAAGCGGGCGGGCACGATGTTTGGACTTTTGGCGCGCCCGGCTGGGCGGTTGTGCCCGAATCACGCCATTTCCATATTGAAGATATTTCTTCTCCGGAAGCGCATGCCCAAATGTTGCGCCAAACCCGGCCGGACTGGATATTCCACCTCGCAGGCGTCAGTCGGGCGGCCGGCATCCGCGAAGCCTATATGGTCAACAGCGTCTGGGGTGGAACTCTTCTTCTTGCCGCCGGTGAGGCCTGCCCGGATAGCCGGGTCATGCTTATCGGCAGCGCCGCGGAATATGGCCCCCAGCAGACAAATGAACATAGCAAGTTTGGCTATGCCCTTGATGAGCAAACAGAATGTCGGCCTGTCGGACTCTATGGCATCAGCAAGCTGGCGCAAACCCTGCACGCCTTGTCATTGGCCGGAAAGCAGGATATTGTGGTTGCCCGTCCCTTCAATATTGTCGGGCCGGGCATGCCGGAAAGCCTGGCGCTTGGCGGTTTTGTGAAACGGATCAAAGAGCTGCCCGCTGGGGGGGGGGTGTTGCCTACCGGACCGCTTGGCGGCATCCGGGATTTTATAGACGTGCGTGACTGCGCGGCAACCCTGATTGCCCTCATGCAAACCGCAGCCTCTGCCGGTAAAGTCATCAACGTATGCAGCGAGGAGGCAACCCTGATGCGCGATCTTCTCGCCCTGGTTATAGACCGGGCGGGCTGTCCTGTGTCTGTTCAGGAAGCGCCAAGCTCCAGCAAAGAATCGGATGTCTATGTAGGGGCGGCTACCATGTTGCGGGCACTGGGCATACGCCTTCCAGGCGCGGATCTGCCGGCGATTGTTGATGCCATGATGAACGGGCGGATGGGCGGATAGATAAAAGGCAGCCAGTTCAGTTCGCATCCGCATTCCTCCGTGGCCATATTTTCTAAAATTTTTCTAAAAAGTCAAGAACGGAATGACCCTGGCCTGATCCCGCGCGAGTTGCTTTTGAGAGGAGGGGGTGATATTGACGGTGCCCGCCCGCGGCCGCACGATACTTTTAAACCAAGACGTAAAGAGAACACGCTCATGGGTACAGTCCGGAACAGCCTCAGCTACAATCTTGCGCTTACCAAAACCATATTCAAGCGAGAATTCAGCGCCCTTTATCGGCGAACGGCCTTGGGGCCGGTGTGGGCTTTGTTGTCTCCGGCAGCATACCTGGCGGTATTCATTTTTTTTCGGCTGCTTTTTGGCCTTTCCAACCCGGAAGGCGTGCCCATGCTGCCTTTTCTCTTTTCCGGGCTGACTCTTTGGCTTTTGTTTTCCACAACGCTGAGCGCTGTTTTTCCTTCAATAATTTCCAACGTGTCCATTTTGAAAAAAATGCCCGTTTCCCCGTTTGTTTTTGTTTTTGCCGGGGCGTTGGTGCCACTGTTTACTTCCGCTGTGTACATGGTCTTGCTTGAGGTTTTGCTTATTGTGTATGGGTATGCACCTACCATGCACCATCTGGCAATTCCCCTTGTGGTGATTATGGTACAAGCTTTTGCGCTTGCGCTTGGACTTTTGGCGAGCACCTTCGGACTGTACCGGCAAGATATTATTCAGGCCTTGCCCACGTTTATTCAGCTCGGCATGTTTGCCACACCCATATTTTTTTCGCCTTCTATAGTGCCGGAAGCCCTGCGGTGGGTTGTGGATTATAACCCTGTCGCCCAGTGTGTCGGCATGCTGCGCGAGATCATATTTAACGCATCGTGGCCGGATCTTGCTTCTCTGGGTAAGACAATTGCTGTAATTGTTGTTTTTGGGCTTGTGGCTTTCGCATTTTTTAAGCGCACATCGCGGTATCTGGCGGATCTTTTTTAGCGGGGATGAACATGAAAGAAAGCTCAGTACCCGGTCATGAGGCTACTCCTTTTAGCTACAAAGAAGACGACCCTGGGTTTAACAAATTTCGCTCGGCGCGTATCTGGTCCAACTTTGAGCTGGTACGATTTGCCCATCTTTTTTCGGGCACAGTCTGCAATGTAAGCGCAGCCCGCGATGAAGACAAAGAAGGGCGTTGCTACAGGAATTATTTTTCAAACGCATCAAATTATATAACAACAAATCACCGCCAGGACGAGCATACGGACTTTGCGCTTGACCTGGAAGCGGCTCTGCCTGAAAATATGGCCGGAATATGCGACTGTGTGTTCAACCACACTACGTTGGAGCATGTGTATGAATGCCGCCGGGCTTTTGCCAGCCTCTGCGCGATGTCGCGCGATGCGGTGATTGTGGTCGTTCCCTATATTCAACAGATGCACGGCACGCCAGAGCGGTATGCGGATTTTTGGCGGTTCACCCCCTATACGATGCAGCGCATGTATGCGGAAAATGGCCTTACGTTGCGCTACTGCTCAGCCAATGGCGCGGAGCGTACATCTATTTACCTTTTTTGTCTTGGTTATCGCAATTCCGCATGGGACGCCCACATACCTGAGCGCCTGGATATTGCGCTTGATCTGGAGCAACCGTTATATGGCAATGAATATACAAACATAATCGGTGGAAACACCATTCGATAAGTCGATATAACCGAGAGCTGGCTCCACAATGCACGAAGACGATACTCCAATAATTGAAGTCCGGGGCTTATGGAAGCGCTATGGCCTGCCCCCTCTGCTGCCCTGGAGCAAGCAATCGCAAGACGATAGTGCCTATGCCCTGCGCGATATTTCTTTTTCTGTTCCCAGGGGTGGCTCTCTTGCTATTTTAGGGCGCAATGGCGCGGGCAAATCCACCTTGCTCAAACTGCTGGCCGGGGTGACCCCGCCAGATCGCGGCAATATTGCCGTGCGGGGCAGCATCTTCCCCATGATTGAACTTTCAGCCGGCATGAGCATGGAGCTTTCCGGTCGGGAGAACGCCAAGATTTTGGGCACCATTATGGGCAAGCTTGGCGGGGAGTTGGAAGACCTGCTCCCCGGAGTGCTCGGATTCAGCGAATTGGGAGACTGGTTCGAGCGCCCGGTATGGCAATACTCCAGCGGCATGCTGGCCCGCCTTGCCTTTTCCATTGCTGTCAATGTGGACGCGGATATTCTGATTGTGGACGAGGTGCTTGGCGTAGGAGACATCCAGTTTCAAAAGAAATGCCAGCAAGCCATTCAAAGAATACTGGGGCGAGGCACTGCGTTAATTTTCGTTTCCCACAGTCCCTATCAGGCTGAACGCTTATGCGAGCAAGCCCTTTACATGGAAACTGGAAGTCTAAAAATGATTGGCACTACTGCAGTGGTTGCCAAGAAGTATCTTCATGATGCCGTTTTGTCACCAACTCTGGAAATAGGTGACGAAGGACTTATTTCAGAAGAACGCCCCGGTGCGGGGGATATACGAATAACAGCGATAAAAATTAAAGATAGCAATAATACCACTGTAACATCACTAACTACAGGTGACTCTTACACTATTTGTCTTAAATATCATGCCAAAGAGTTCATTGAAAAAATGAATCTTCGGATTGACATAAATGACGCGCAGGGAACGACTATTGGCATCCTTGGTATTGATCCGATGGAGACCAAGACCACCATCCTACCAGGAGATGGAGAGTTGCGCTGTTTGATTCAAAAATTTCCTTTTTATGGAACTTTTTTTCTGTCAATCGTTCTGAAAAGTACTTATCTACTTGACTCTTTGCAAAATGCCTATACTTTTGTTGTTGAACCTACTGACGAAATCCGCATTAAAAGCGGAGGAAAAGGTATGGCGCTTATCGCATGTACATGGGAAGGATTTTATGAATTGTAAAAAAAGTATGAGCGCTATGGGAAAAAGCCAAAAAATGAATTTAGGCGATATTCCTGCGGAAAGAATTCAAGTTTATTATTACAATGATGATAATGCACAATTTGATTACGAACTGTATAAAAAAATACAAATAGAAGCGAATATTGCTAAAATTGATAAAACATCAATAAATGTAGATGATATAAAAATATTATGCGGATGGTTGAATAAAAATATAAATCCGTTGTTGCATGGACTTTGCCATGGGACACGAGCAGGCATAGAGCAGAAACTTTTTACCGAGTATACCGGCGCAGAAGTGCTCGGTACAGATATTTCGCCGACTGCCAGTCAATTTCCTAATACTATTCAACACGACTTCCACGATGTCAAAGATGAGTGGGTTAATTTTTTTGATTTTATTTTTAGCAATTCCTATGACCATTCTTACAATCTGGAATATTGCATAAATCAATGGATCCGTTGTTTAAGGGTTGGCGGTGTTTGTATTCTTGAGCATGCCGATGGGCACAGAAATGCAAAAAAAACGGATCCTCTTGGAATTTTATACGAAGACTTGTGTCACTTATTGAAAACGTGGGGGCAAGATTTTTTTTCTATCAAAAAAATTTTGAACATTCCGCTACCGCCAACGGAAAACCTTACCACGTCTTTTCGGTTCGATAATTTTAGATATATTATCATTGAAAAAATGAAACCGATGCCATTTTAGGAAATATAAATGTTCAAAAAAGTATATACGAAAGTTGGTAAAGGATATTCTCGCGATAAGTTAAAATATTTTGCAACGGACGAGTTTACATTAGACCTCGCTTGTGGGAATAGTCCGCTAAAAGATTATATGCCCAACCGGATTGGATGTGATATTATCGATGGGCATGGCGTTGATATTATTGCCGATGCACATGATCTTCCCTTTGAGGAAGGTCATTTTGAAAGGGTATTCTGCCTGGAAGCCATCGAGCATTTCCATACTCCGAAAAAAGTGATTGCCGAAATAGCGAGAGTGCTCAGGCCAACTGGAAAATTGATTATGACGGTTCCTTTATGCTACCCCGTGCATGAAGCCCCCAACGATTTCCAAAGGTACACGGAATACGGACTACGGGTTCTTTTGGAAGAACATTTTACTATTGATGAGATAACTCCAATTTTTTCAGAAATGCAAACTATTTCTATTTTGTTGCAACGCATTGGCTTTCAGAAAGATATGAGTCGGCTCACGCGCTGGATTATCTGTGCGGTTTCTCATCTTCTCTTTGCATGGGATTCCGGCCGATTCAAGCTGAAGGGGCGCCCCTATCAGGATATTGGCAAAACCCGGCCAGGGGTCTTTATGACCTCAAGCTATTTAATGATTGCTGAGCGCAAATAACGTGTTATGCGAATTTTAGTAGCGGCTGGTTTCGCCGCCGGCAGCACCTTTGCCAGCACCATCAACACGGTCAAAATGGCCGAGGGCTTCGCCATGCTGGGGCATGACGTGACCTTGGCCTGCCGGGCGCCTTTTGCGGGAGTTCTGGACCAGGAGGAGCTGAAGTACCAATACGCACTGCATAATCACATACGCTGGACGCAACTAACTCCCACGCGCAAGGGGCAAATGCTTGATCCTCACTGGGACTTTGCCCGGCAACTGTTCCCGTATCTTTTGTTTTCGCGCCCGGATTTTGTTTTTTCCCGCAACTATATCCTTCCGTGGCTCAGCAGTGTTATGGGCATTCCCACAGCGGCGGAGTCGCACGCTCACCCCGGCACAAGCACCAGGCCGTTCAATACGTTTGTGAAAGGAACTTCCCGCCGCCGCTTTAAAGCCCTGGTCACCATCGCTCGTATCCTGGCTGATAACTTCAAGAGCATTGGGGTGCCGGAGAACAAAATTGTCGTCCTGCCCGATGCGGTCGATCTGCACAACTTTCTTCCGCCGGATGTGTTGCCCGTATCGCCCTATGGCATTGGCCCAAATGTGGTCTATAGCGGGCACCTGTACGACTACAAGGGCATTCCGGACATACTCGGAGCGGCGAAACTTTTGCCGGACGTAATCTTTCACTTAGTGGGGGGACTGGCAGAGGATATCCAGCGCGCAAAAACATCCATAGAAACATTGCGGCAGAACAATATCGTCCTGCATGGGCACAAACCACGCACAGAGCTTCCGCCTTACCTCTGGCATGCCGATGTCCTGCTGCTGCCGCCCTCCGGCAAACATCCCAGCGCGCAATGGACAAGCCCGGTCAAACTGGGGGAATACCTTGCCTCCGGCAGGCCTTTACTCTCGACGGATATTCCAGCGCTGAAGGCTTGGCTTACGGACAAACAGACAAAATTTGTCGCTCCGGATGACCCGGCCTCTTTGGCCGCGGGAATTCAATGGCTCCTTGAACATACAAAAGAGGCCGCCGCTATGGCTTCGAGTGGACAAGAGCTGGCTTCCACCCTTGGCTACTCGCAGAGAGCGAGCGCTATCTTGGATTTTTGCGGAATGCGTTTCTCATGATCGGTTTCAGGTTATAATATTTTCCGCAGGGTAACTCATGGAAGATAAACAGCTTTTTTCATTCGGGGCGGAGCCCCTATAAAGCGGCGTTTCCCTGGAGCCGGTACCAGGCGCGGATCAGGCGTTCATAGATGTTTTGGGCCTGGCGCAGGTGGTCCAGGGGGCAGGATTCATTGGTGGTATGGGCGGCGGCCGGTTCTCCGGGGCCGAGGATCAGCAGGGGCAGATCGGGCAGGGCGGCGCGCACCGCGGCGGCGTCGGTGAAGTAGGCGATGCCGGCCACCGCCGGTTCCCGGCCCGCGGGGTCCGCCAGCAGGCGGCGGGTGGCGGCGCACCAGGGCAGGCTGGGGTCGGTCCAGACAGGCGGCACGTCCAGGACGGTTGTCAGTTGGACATCCTCCCCGGCCAGGGCGGCGATTTCCCGGCGCAGGGCGGTGTGGTTCTGTCCGGGAACGGTGCGCATATCCAGGGTGAGCGCGGCCGTGTCGGGGATGGAATTGATGTTCAGTCCCGCGCGCATGGTGGTGAGCGCGGCGCTGCTTTTGCCCAGGACGGGGTGGACGGCTTCCGGGCGCGGGGCCAGCAGGCGGCAGGCTCCTGGCAGCAGTTTGTCCAGGGCGTTGACGCCTTTTTCCGGCATGGACCCGTGCGCGGCGCGGCCTTTGCTTTCCAGCTTCAGCCACAGCGCCCCCTTGTGGCCCGCCAGGGGCTGGTTGCCCGTGGGCTCGGCGATGATGCCGGCGCCTGGCCGGCCGAAGTGCCCGGCCGCGCGCGCGGCGTAAAAGGAGCCCCTGCAGCCCTGCTCTTCGCCGCCGTACAGGTGCAGCACCAGATCCCGCCCTGTCAGGCTGGGGGCCAGACGCAGGGCCGCGCAGAGGATGGCGGCGACGCCGCCTTTCATGTCGCAGCTGCCGCGGCCGTGGAGCCTGCCGTCCGCCACCAGACCGCTCAGGGGGTCCTTGTCCCAGGGGGCGTTGCCGAAAGGAACGGTGTCCACATGCCCGCCGAAGAAGAGCGCCTCGCCCGGGGCATCCGGGCTGAGGCGGGCATAGAGGTTGGCTCTGTGCGGGAAGGGGGGATCATAGCCTTCCAGAACGCAGGTGAAGCCCGCATCCCGCAGCAAATCCGCCATTTCTTCCAGCAGGGGGAGTTCCCCCCTTCCCTCCACGGTATCGCGGCGCACGAGGCGCTGTGCCAGATCAACAACGTCGGGGACCGCGCGGGACATGGGGAACCTCCTGAAAAAAGAGTTTCCGGGCGGCAATGGTTTCCATGGCGGCGGACGCGGCCCCGGCGCCCGGAAGACGGAAAGCCCGTGTTCCGGGCCCGAGGGCTGCGGCGCGGTTCTGGACTTTTGCCTCGTTTGGCATACAGTGGTTTCGGACCTGTTTCCGGCCGGAGGGCATGGCCGCCCCCTCCCGGCAGGCATCAGGCCGGAATCCGCAACGGGGGAAGGCTTTCCGCAACGGAGGGGGGGGTCGAGGGACGAAGCTCCCTCAGGAAAGACAGCGGGCGGTTCCTCCGATTGCTCCAGAATACCGTAAAGGGAGGCCCGGCCGGGAGTCAAGCGACAATCTAAAGCCTGAAACGCGATGGAGGAACGGGCCTGAACCATTTCCGGCGCTGTCCGCCGGGGATAAAAAAAGGAGAGACGCCATGCGGCAAGCTGTTTTGAACAATATTCTGACCCGGCGCAGTATCCGGAAATTTCAGTCCGCGCCGATCCCCAGGGAGAGCCTGGAAAAAATCGTGGAGGCCGGGCTGTACGCCCCCAGCGCCAGAAACAGCCAGCCCTGGCATCTGACCGTGGTTAGCGGTCAGGACCGTCTGGCGCGGATCACCGCCGAACTGAAGGCGGCGGTTTCCCGTATGCCGGACAATCCCTACAAGGAGGTTGTCGGCTCCGCCGCTTACAGCGTCAATTACGGCGCCGCGCCGGTCTTCATTATCGTCTCCGCCGCCCCTGACTCCTCCCCGGTGGTTGTCGCCGACTGCTCACTGGCCCTCGGCACCATGTTCCTTGCCGCTCACGCCCTGGGGATCGGGTCCTGCTGGATCAACCAACTGGGCATAGCCTGCGACGAACCGGGTTTTCGCGCCTTCCTCACCCAACTGGGCGTTCCCGCGCAAAACCGGATTTATGGCTGCGGCGCCTTCGGCTTTGCCGAGGGAGACGCCCCCCCGGCCCCGGCCCGTAAAGAGGGAAGGGTGACCTATGTCCCGGAGTAATGCCGGTTCCCCGGCTTGAATGACCATTGAAAACGTGTCATTCGCTCTGCAAGGATTTGCAAGCAAATCCTTGCCGCGGAACAAGGCTGGCTTTGCCCGCCGCAAAACGACGGGCTGATCATTTTCGGCGGCGGCGAACTGCACTGCTACACAGCCTGAGGCGCGTATGAATATCCAACACCTGAAGTACGCCTGCGAGGTGGCGCGCAGCGGCTCCATCAACAAGGCGGCCCGGAATCTCTTTGTCACCCAGCCCCATCTGAGCTTCTGCCTGAAAGAACTGGAACATGACATTGGCCTGACCATATTTGAGCGTTCGCCCAAAGGCATCCATGTGACGGAAGACGGCATGGAATTTCTGGAAAATGCTGGCCTGCTCCTGCAGCGATTTGACGATTTTTCGCAAAAATACAGCCGGAGCAATACCAGAAAACATTCCATGCATATCATGAGTGTGCGTACTGTAATCTCCATGCTGGCCTATCTTGAATTTTATAAACAATATTATGTGAATCTTGATCATTACAGGTTGCGCTTCATTGAAACGAACTTTTTTTCCCTTGTTGACGCTTGCGGCAGAAATGAGGCCCAGATAGGCATTCTTCTCTATTTCACCGGCCAGAAGGACTATGTGGAAAATTACATCCGGACGCGCAATCTTGAGCTCTGCGAAGCAGGATGCCTGCCCGCGCACATTACCCTGTCCAAAAACAACTGTCTTCTGAGATCTGGAAAATTCGCCTGGGACAGAATCCGGGAACTGCCCTGCGCGACCTATAGCGACTACATGGGGTCCATTCTCAATATTACCAATGAATGCAAGCTCATCAACCTGATCTCTCCTCAAAAGCTTGTCTATGTCCATGATCGCCATGCCCTGCTCAACACCCTGTCCCAGACCGATGCCTATGCCATCAGCACCCGCTTCTCTTCCGAGGACTGCGCCCTTTACGGACTGGTTTCTCTTCCCATCCGCAAGTGCGCTTCCGTCCACTTCGGCTATGTAAAGATGCAGCAAATCCGTTTTCCCGAAGGTGGGATGGAGACCTGTTTCATCCAGTCCCTTGAGCGGACCATCCGGAAATTTTATTGATAACCGTATTGAAAAGTAAACTTTTCTCTGCGGAGGATCGTCAACTGAAAAATACGGTTTTCGGCTGATTCACGCCGCAACGCGGTGATAACAACTTGACTGCTGCTTTACAGATTTCCATGCGGAAAGCTGTAAAGCTCTTTGCATTTAGAGCAAATGAACATTGAACATGTATCATTTGCTCTGCAATGATTCACCAGCAAATTCTTGCTGTAAAATGCTTGCAGGCGAACTTTGCTCGCCTGCAAGCATTTCCTGCGCAAAGGCTCTGCGATTGCCGCTTCAAGACTGGCAAACCGTGCCAAGCGGTTTTGCTGCGGGAACGGTATCAGCTGGAGCTATAGCCGCATAAGTAATTCCAATAAACAGTCTCTCCCGGCTTGTGCTAAAAAGGTCATGATGCCTCTTCTGCGGAACGCGCCTTGGCGGAAATATCCGTTCCGCGCGGAAAGCGCCGCCGGGGGAAGGCATTTTTCAGGCGAGGGAAAGGAGGGCAAGCCGTCAAGGATGTGCGCAACATTTTTTCAGGAGGTGCGCGGTGTTTCAGCCAACCAAGGCCGGTCCGGTCACATGGGAAGCGTTGAAGGAGGATTTGGGGCAAATTTCGAAAGAGACCCTTATCGACATGGTCAGCATGTGGATCCAGAACTACTGGGCCTGCCAGAGCTACTGGGTGACCTTTGTGGAACGCGATTACGGTCTCAAGGCGGCGACGGACATGGACGGCGAGGTCTTTGAAAAGACCGCGCGGATTCAGGCCAGGAAACTCAAACAGTTGCTGGGGCTTGGAGATGATATGCAGGCCCTGGCCTTTGTCCTCAAACACACGACTCCCCAATGGGTTCCGGCGGGCTTTACCTGGGAATTCTTAGAGATCGAGGAAGGCTATATCACGATGCGGGTCCGCGAATGTCCCATGGGTACCTTCCGCAAGGGCCAGGGGCTGGAGCTCTTTCCCTGTAAAAACATTTCCCAACCGCTCTATACGGCCCTGGCCAAGGCCGTTAATCCGAAGATGCGGGCCGTCTGCACCCATGCGCATCCGGATGCTCCGAAGGAAGGGGTGAACTGTGAATGGCGGTTTGAGTATGAAGCCTAGGCATATTTTTTTGTGTACCGGAGGTTCTTTCATGCTGTAAAATCTGAGGAGGCTGTCATGTCATATCCTGAATTGGCTGAGGATAGAAAGGCGCAGCTTATTTTTACCTTAAAGAGAAGAATTCTGCCGTTTGCCTTCTTATTGTATTTTTTTAACATGATGGACAGGATCAATGTCGGTTTCGCGGCATTGACCATGAACGCCGAACTGGGCATCACTCCGGAGCAGTACGGCACCATCGCCTCCATCTTCTTTCTGGCTTATCTCATTTTTCAGATGCCCTCCAACATGATTCTGCCCAAACTGGGCCCGAAACACTGGATTGGCTCCCTGTTCGTGGGCTGGGGTCTGGTGACGGCCCTGACGTTTTTTGCCGGCAGCCCGACTTACATATTCGTCACCCGATTCCTCATCGGCATGCTGGAGGCCGGGTTTTTCCCGGGCATGATTTTTTATATAGCTTGCTGGTTCCCGCAGGAGGAGCGGGCTCACGCCAGCGGTCTGTTCCTGGTTTCCGCCGCCATATCGCAACTGATCTGCGCCCCCATTTCCGGCTGGATCGTCGGAAACATCAACTTCGCGGGCTATGCGGGCTGGCGCTGGCTGTTCGTCATTGAGGGCATCCCCACCATCATCGTCGGCATTTCCATCTTCTTCTTCATGTGCAATACCCCCAGCGAAGCCAAGTGGCTCAGCGACGAGGAAAAATCCTGGCTCCTGGGCGTTCTGGAAAAGGAAAAGACCTCCCATGACAAACGGGAAAAATCCCGCCTGCGCGATGTTTTTTTCGATCTCAAGCTCTGGCAGCTGGCCCTGGCCTATATGTTTATCCAAGGAGCCTGCCAGGCCCCGGCCTTCTGGATGCCCAAGCAGTTGCAGAGCCTGGATCCGATGCTTACGAACACCATGATCGGCTTTATCATGATGACCCCCTTTGTTATGGGCGCCCTGGCGGGCGGTCCCTGGGGCCGCCATTCGGACAGGACCGGCGAACGGAAATGGCATACCGCCATTCCTTTCCTGCTCTGCATGGTCTCTTTCCTCGGCGTGGCCTTTATCTCCTGGCTGCCCCTGCGCGTTTTCTTCCTCGGCCTTTACGGAGCGGGCATTTTTGCGGCCTACGGCCCCTTTTTCGCCGCCGCCCCGAGACTTCTGCCGCCTGCCGGTCTGGCTGTGGGCATCGCCTTCATCAACACCTTCTCGGGCATAGGAGCCCTGTTTACCAACAAGGCCATCGGCTACTTTGAAAGCTCCTACACCACCACGCACAGCCTGCTCTTCCTGGCCGGACTCTGCCTTCTTGCCTTTCTCATGGTCATGATTACGGCAATTCCCCGAGAAGAGCGTTGAAAGGCGCGTAAGCCATGCTTGTCATGCGCGCAGGAGGTTTGTCATGTTCTTTGCGGAAAAGATTTTTAAAAACGCCCGCGTGGCGACCCTGAATCCGGAGATGCCCTGGGCTCAGGCCGTGGCCGTCACCGGGGGCGTCATTGTGGGCGTCGGAGACAACGAGGAAATGGAGGCCCTCAAGGGATCGCGGACCGCCGTCATGGATCTTGAGGGACATTTCATGATGCCGGGTTTCAATGACTGTCACTGCCATCTGCTGCAACAGGGGCTTTCTTTTCTCAATGTCGATCTGACGCCCGATGCGGCCCCGGATCTGGAAACCCTGAAGCGCCGCATCGCTGAACGGGCGGCCAAGGTCGGCCCCGGCAAGTGGATTATCGGCTGGGGACATAATGAAACCATGATGAAGGAGCGCCGGCAGCCGACCAAGGAGGAGCTGTCCGAGGCGGCGCCCCACAATCCCGTTTTTCTGACCCGTTCCTGTATTCACATGTCCGTGGCCAACCTGATGGCCTTGCGGATTGCGGGTGTTACCGACGATACCCCGGACCCCTATGGCGGGATTATCGACAGGGGTTCCAGGGGCGGAATCACCGGGCTTTTGAAGGAGAGCGCCCAGAATCTGGTCAAGCGGCATATCCCCCGGCCGCAGAAGAAGGAGATTGTCGAGGGCATAACCCTCGGCAGCCGGGCCTTTGTCCAGAGGGGCATTACCAGCATCACCGACGCAAGCCTCCTGATCGACGTGGACGGCGAACTGGAGGGCTGGTTTGAGGCCGCGGTCAATGGGGCACTGACTTTGCGCTGCACCACCTCCATGGGAGAGGGCGTCGCCGCCAGAGCTTACGAAGTGGGACTGCTGTCAGGCTATGGAAACTCCATGCACCGTTTCGGTCCGGTGAAATTGTTCATGGACGGCAACATTGGGGCGAAGACGGCGGCTCTTACCTCGCCCTTTCTCCAGCCGCCTTACGGCTGCGGAGTGACTTACATGGAAGAGGAGGATCTGCGGGCCAGGGTAAAAAAATATCACAACGCCGGCTATCAGCTGATGATCCACGCCATTGGCGACCGGGCGGGGGATATGGTGCTGGATGCCTACGAGGCCGCTCTGAATGACAACCCAAGGCCCAATCACCGCCACCGCATTGAGCATGTGACCCTCGGCTCCAGAAATATTCCCCGCATCAGGAGTCTGGGGGTCTGCCTGACCCTGCAGCCCGCTTTTATCTATTATTTCGGGGCGGATTTCACCGCCAATGTGGGAGCGGAACGTGCCGCCAAGACCATGGCCACCCGCATGGCCCAGGACAGCGGGGCAATCTGGGGCATCAGCACCGACTGCCCCTGCATTGACGCCCATCCCAGATATACCCTGTACGGGGCCTTGTCCCGCAAGGTGGGACCCACAGGGGAAATTCTCGGGCCGGAAGAAATCATCACCATGGAGGAAGCCCTGGCGGCCTATACCAGGAGCGGCGCCTACCTGACCTTTGAAGAGGACCGCAAGGGCGTCATCAGACCCGGCATGCTGGCGGATTTCGCCGTCCTGTCCCTCAATCTGTTCGATCTGCGGGATATCGGCCAACTGCTCGACATGGAGGTTCTGCACACCATTGTCGGCGGCAGAGTCGTCTACAGCAAGTAACCCCCTGCGCCTGTGCGCGGGAAAGGAGAGCGCAGCGTGAGTTCCTCCGGAAAACCTCTTGCCGGTATCCGCATTCTTGATCTGACCTGGGTGTATTCAGGCCCGTACTGCACGTCCCTGCTGCTCGATCTTGGGGCGGAGGTCATCAAAATCGAAGGTCCGGATTTCGGCGATCACACCCGGACCTTCCCGCCCTTCAAAAACGGCGGCAGCGGATATTTCTACGCGCTCAACAGGGGGAAAAAGTCTCTGGCCCTGAATCTGAAAACAGAGCGGGGCAAGGAGCTTTTTTCCCGGCTGAGCGAAAAATGCGATATGGTGGTGGAAAATTTTGTCCCCGGCGTCCTGGAACGCATGGGCCTCGGCTACGAAAGGCTAAAGCGGCACAATCCCCGCCTGATTTACGGCTCCATTCACGGTTTTGGCTCCTGGGGTCCCTATTCCTCCTGGCCCTGCGTGGACCCTGTGGCCCAGGCCATGGGCGGACTGATGGATCAAAGCGGATTCCCCGGCGGGCCGCCGGTGAAAACCGGCCCTGCCGTGGCGGACGCGGTGGCGGGCACCTATCTTGCCCTCGGCCTGGTGGCTGCTGTCCTGGAAAGGGAAAAGACCGGACTGGGCCGGCGGGTGGAAGTATCCATGCACGACGCCGTTTTTTCCGTCCTGGAGGAATCCGTCGTCCGGGCCGGCATGACCGGAAACGCCCTTCCCCGGCGGGGCAATACCGACCCCCTGGGTGCGCCCTGGGACGCCTTTGCCACTGCCGACGGCAAGTGGATCATGGTCTGCTCGCTGGGGGCGGATCGCTTTGACAAAATCTACCGCTTGCTGGGCCGTGAGGATATCGCCGAAAAATTCGGTGGCGATGCGGAAGAGGATTTCGCCAGGCGTTCGGAAAATCTGGCGGAATTGAATGCGATCTTTTCCGGATACGCAAGGACCAGGACAGCGGCCCAACTTGTCGAAACCTTGCATTCCCTGCGCATTCCCTGCGGCATTGTGAAGGATGTCGTGGAACTGCTTGACGATCCCCACCTGGCGGAAAGAAATATGGTTGTCCCCATTGATCACCCCAGGCTGGGCAAAATCAGGACATACAACAACCCCATCATGTTTGACCAAAAAAGCCTGGGCATCCGGCCCGGCGAAAATCCCCTGGACCCGGAACTGGGCGCGGACAGCGCGGATATCCTCGCCGGGTGGCTCGGCCTGACGGAGGAAGAAATCCGGACTTTGGCGCGGAAGAAGATCCTCTGGAAGTCTTAAGGCAAATTACCATTGAAAATGTATAAGTCGCGCTGCAAGGATTTGCCCGCAAATTCTTGCGGCGCAACAGGAGCAGACCGGCTGGCCGCAGGCGGACCGCTTCAAGCGTAAAATGCATAGAGCGCTTTCAGGTCGCAATCTTCAGCGGCGAAAGGTCCGGGAGTTGTCGCCCGCCTCCCGCCGGGATGCGGGCGACAACGGAGGAACGCGCGATGACGCTCCATAGGAGAAGCCTTCTGTACCTGGCTCTGGCCTCCCTCCTCTGGAGCGCCTCCGGGATTGTCATCAAGACCGTGGACTGGAGTCCTCTGGCCATTGCCTCCGTCCGCGGTTTGTTCGCGGCCGCCACCGTCGCCTTTCTGGGCCGGAAAAGCCTGTCCCCCCGCCCGCCCTCGCCCGCCCAGATCGGCCTGTCTCTGCTGCTGGCTCTTCTGGCTCTGGCCACCATCTTTGCCACCAAGTTGACCACAGCCGCCAACGCCATTCTTCTGCAATACACCGCTCCGGTCTGGGTGGCGCTCCTCGCGCCCCTTTTTCTGGGGGAACGGACCAGTCCGCGGGACTGGCTTTTTATTGTCCTGATCTTCTGCGGCATGGCACTCTTCTTTCTGGATGCCCTGTCTCCGGAGGGAATGTGGGGCATCCTTGTCGCCGCCGCCGGCGGCGCGGTCTATGCGGGAGTCATTCTGATCCTGCGCCGGATGCCCGATGAGCGGCGGGTCGCGGGCACGGTATACGCCAATGCGCTTCTCGCCCTTTTGGGCATCCTTGCCTGGCGGCCTCCCTGGCCTTCGGCCGGGGATCTTCTGGTGCTCGCCCTGGCGGGAATTTTCCAGATAGGCCTGGCCTTCTATCTGTTTACCCTGGCTAGCCGGGGCGTGACTGCCCTGGAAATGGTCCTTGTAACCGTGCTGGAACCCATCCTCAACCCCCTGTGGGTATATCTGGGCATCGGCGAACTGCCCGGCGCCTGGGCCGTGCCCGGCGGAATCATGGTCTTGGGGACGGTCAGCCTGTGGGGCGTCCACAAAGCCCGAAACTCTTCCCGCAACTTGCCGTGACCGCGCCGGGTCTCCTTTCTGGTTCATCCGGTCGAAGGATACTTTTGGCAAAAAACGTGGACATGGTTTCCACTTGAGAGTCCGCCTCAAGACTTTCAAGGAGGAAAAACCATGTCCCCGTGTCAAGCCCCCAAATACCGGACCAGATCAAACGGGAGTTTCCCGGGTTGCCATAGTGTCCTGCGCGCACGCCTGCCGCCTGTTGTTTTCCGCGGGGAATGCCCCGGGGGAACCCGGCCTTGTCAAAAAAAGAAAAAGGCGTATACAGAAGGTGCGCTGTTCTCTCAAGGATTTGCCTGCAAATCCTTGCCGCGGAACAAGGCGGGCTTTGCCCGCCGCAAGCGGACTGTTTCAGGCCTTATTGCTCCAAGGCGCAAGGCGCGATAATGGATCTTCCACTCCGGCACAATCCCGACGACTGCACCGCCTGCGCCATCTGCACGGTGCATTGCCCTGTGGCCGGGGCGACCCTGAAATTCCGGGGACCCAGGCTTACCGGCCCCGCCTACGAGCGGTTCCGCCTTCTGGGTTTTGGCGATGACGCCGCCCTGGAATATTGCTCCAACTGCAAAAATTGCGACATCGCCTGCCCCTCGGGGGTTCCCGTGGCCGCCTTTACCATGCTGGCCAGGGCCGCCCGGAGCGGGAAGCGCAAGCCCCCCCTGGGCGAATATCTGACAGGCTATTCCGGCACCCTGGGAGAACTGGCCCGCTTTTTCCCCGCCTTTTTCCTGAATTTCGTCCTGAAAAATCCTTTGTCCCGCGCCGTTCTTGACTCTATGGGCCTGGATCGCCGCGCGCCGCTGCCCTCCTTCGCCCCCCTCGCCCAGAGGCGGCGTCTGACGAAAAAACGGCCCGGCCGGCACGCCAGACAGGCGGTTCTTTTCCCCGGCTGTTTTGTCCGTTTCTACGAGCCGCGGGTGGGCCTGGATCTTGTCCGTCTGCTGGAAAAGGCGCGCTATGACGTCCTTGTGCCGAAGGAATTTGTCTGCTGCGGCCTGCCCCTTGTCACCGCCGGCCTGTACGGGGCCGCCCTGGCCCGCGCGCGGGTCAACGGCAGGGAACTGGCCCGCTGGGCGGACCGCGGCCTTCCCGTGATTACCCCGTGTCCCAGCTGCGCCCTGACGCTGCAGCAGGAATACCGCGACCTCTTTCCGGAGGAGGAGGACCTTTCCCGGCACGGTCCTGTGGTTTCGGAAGCCTGCGCCTTCATTCGCGCCCTGATTGACGACGGGGAACTTTCCCTCGCCGGGGGGCGCCCCCCCCGTGAACTCCTTGCCTACCACGCCCCCTGCCATTTGCGGGCCATGGGCGGGGGGCGTCTTGCCCCGGACATCCTGAGCGCCGTTCCCGGCCTGCGCCTCAAGGACACGGACGCCGGGTGCTGCGGCATAGCCGGCAGCTATGGCCTGAAAAAGGGCAAATACGAAATCGGCATGACCATCGGCGCGGATTTGTTCTCCGCCCTGAAGGGGAGCGGGGCCGGCCTCGCCCTGAGCGAATGCGGCACCTGCCGGGTGCAGATGACCCACGGCAGCGGGCTGCCCGCCGCCCATCCCCTGTCCGTCCTTTCCGCCTGCCTGCCGTAGATCCTGCCGTCATACTTCCCGCCTCCGGCGGCATTTCCAAGCGGCGCCGGATGCGCTATATTCCCCGGAACAGGGAGCGTCTATGATCGCCTATCTTGAGGGCCGGGTTCTGGAGCGGACGGAAGGGTCATGCCTTGTGCTGACGGGCGGCGGCGTGGGCTATGAGGTGCATGTTCCGGCGCATGTCCTGTCCGCCCTTCCGGGGCGGGGCGGGGAGGCGCGGTTTTTCATCTGCACGGTGGTCCGGGAAGACGCCCTGGAACTCTATGGATTCGACACCTGGGACGAGCGGGAAACCTTTCTGACGCTGACCTCCATCACCCGGGTGGGGGCGCGCACGGCCCTGGCGATCCTCTCTGTCTTCCGGCCGGATGATTTGCGCCGCCTGGTGCTGGAAGAGGATGTCGCCGCCCTGACCCGCGTGCCCGGCATCGGCAGAAAGAGCGGCCAGCAGATTTTTCTGGAGTTGCGGTACAAGCTGAAGGGGGACCCGGGAGCGGTTCCGGGGCGGGGAGCCTCCGGGGGCGGCGTTTTTGAGGATGTCGTCGCCGGTCTCGGGAATCTGGGCTATGAGCGGGAAGAGGCGGCGAAGGTGGCGCAGAAGGTCCTGGCCGCGGAGCCGGATCTTGACGCGGGCGAAGCCCTGCGCGCCGCCCTGAAGAATCTGGCCGCCGGGAGGAAGGGATGACGGACTTCCCCGCCTTTGCGCCGGATCAGGTCCTGCCGGACGAGCACCTGCGCCCGGGGAGATTGTCCGAGTTTATCGGGCACGAGGATTTGCGCGCCAACCTGCGGGTCTACCTCACGGCCGCCAGGGAGCGCGGCCAGGCCCTTGACCATACCCTTTTCCACGGCAACCCGGGCCTCGGCAAGACGACCCTGGCCCGGATCATGGCCCTGGAACTGGGGGTGAACATGGTCTCCACCTCCGGGCCGGTGCTGGAGCGCAGCGGCGATCTGGCCGCCATTCTCACCAGCCTGGGGCGCAACGACATTCTGTTTGTGGATGAAATCCACCGCATGCCCGTGACGGTGGAGGAGGTCCTCTATCCGGCCATGGAGGACTATACCCTGGACCTGGTGATCGGCCAGGGGCCGGGCGCCCGCACGGTGAAGATCGGCGTGGAGCCCTTTACCCTGGTGGGGGCGACCACCCGCATCGGCCTGCTGTCCTCTCCCCTGCGGGATCGCTTCGGGGTGATCCTGCGCCTGGAATTTTATTCCCCGGAGGAACTGGCCCGGATTGTCAGCCGTTCCGCCTCCATCCTGGATGTCGCCGTCACCCCGGAAGGCGCCCTGGAGATCGGCCGCCGTTCGCGCGGCACTCCGCGCATCGCCAACCGCCTGCTGCGCCGGGTGCGGGACTTCGCCACCCTGAACGGCAGGAACGCGGCCATTGACGCCAAGGAGGCCGCCCGCGCCCTGGCCCGCATGGATGTGGACGAAAGCGGCCTGGATCAGATGGACAGGAA
The DNA here is from genome assembly GCA_031275955.1 of Desulfovibrio sp. GTDB lineage: Bacteria > Desulfobacterota > Desulfovibrionia > Desulfovibrionales > Desulfovibrionaceae > Frigididesulfovibrio. The sequence continues at coordinate 32,938 of JAISNZ010000039.1, forward strand.
ACTCCTTTCCGTGCTCATTGAACATTACGACGGCGGCCCGGCCGGCCTGAAGACCCTGGCCGTGGCCTGCTCCGAGGATGTGCGCACCATTGAGGAGATCTATGAGCCTTTCCTGATCCAGAACGGCTTCCTCAAACGCACCCCCAGAGGCCGCATGGCCACGGCCAAGGCTTACCGGCACCTCGGCCTGCCCGGCCAGGGTATTTTCTCCTTCAAACCATAGAGCGGGTCCGCTCCTCCCGGCCGAAGCGGCCGCGGGAATCCGGCGAAGAAAAGGTTGCCTCGCCCGGCGTTTTCCTCTATGGTCACACGAAATAAAAATTCGTAATACCAGAAGGAGTGAAACACCATGCGCCAGGGCATTTTCGTTTTCCTCGTCTGTCTTTTGGTCTGGAATCTGGCGGCCCTTCCCGCCCTGTCCCAGGACTCCCCCGCTCCGGAACAGGTCTTGCCGGAGTCCGCCGGCTCCGCCCTGCCGACACAGGGTTCCCTGACACAGGGTTCCCTGACCGCCTATACCCTGCCGGAAGTCACGGTTTACGGCCTGGCCGATCAGCCGCCCTCCACCCCGGTGACCACCAGTTTCGGCACCCAGTTCAACGTCGTCACCGAGGAGCAGATCAGCCGCCAGGGGGCGCTGGATTTTTACGACGCCCTGCGCAACGTGCCCGGCGTCATGTACCGCAAGAGCAACATCATCGGCGGCCAGACCAGCCACAGCCTGTATATCCGCGGCCGGGGGGCCAGCCATCCCAGCCCGGACCTGAACATCTATTTCGACGACGTGCCCCGCAGCGGCGTACTCTACGGGCAGGCCCTGGCCGACGGCATCCCCGTCTACGCCCTGGGCGGCATGGAGATCTACAAGTACCCGCAGCCCTCGCGTTTCGGCAGCGGCTACGGCATGGTGAATTTTATCCCCAAGTATATGGCCGAGGAGGGCCAGGAGGCGCGTTTCGGCTTTGAAGGCGGCAGTTACGCCACCTTTGCCGAGAACGTCGGCCTGGGCATGAAGAAGGGAGTCTGGGACATCTACGCCGCCCAGAGCCTGCTTTCCACCGAAGGGCATGTGGCTCATTCCGGCGGCTGGCAGGAAAGCTACTACCTCAACACCGGCCTGCAACTGGGAGAACACTGGAGTCTCAGATTCATGGGCAATTACGTTTACGCGGAAACCGACAAGCCGAACACCCCCCTTACCCGCCAACGGGGGAGCCCGCGCCGGTTCGACACCGAAACCTCCCTCACCACCCTGACCCTGTCCAATACCTACGCCGACGCCTCGGGCTATGTGAAGGGCTATTACAACAACACCAACTTCTGGCTGGTGGGAGAAACCAGCGGCGGCGTCCCCAATGCCGCCACCTCCAGGCAGTCCAACGACCTGTGGGGGCTGCGGGCGCGGGAAACCTTCTCCCTCTGGGAGGGGAGCGAGATCGTGGCCGGTTTCGATCTGGACAGGATGGATCTGGCGAACGAACAGAGATTCCGGGACAACCGATCGACCGTCACCTGGAACTTCCCGGACCAGACGGTGTTTTCCCCCTATGCCGCCGTGAGCCAGTTCCTCGGCAGCGAGGACGGCTTTCACCTCATCCCCTCCGCGGGTCTGCGTCTGTACAGCAACTCCGTCTTTGAGGACAAGGCCGCTCCCCAGGCCGGCCTGATCCTCGGCTACGCCCATACCGACCTGAACTTCAACTACGCCCGGGGCGTCAACTACCCCAGTCCCGTCATTCTGCAGAATTACCTGGGCAATGCCTCCCTGCCCTCCAGCCTGGATACGGAAGAGATCCGGCCGGAGATCGTGGATCACTACGAACTGGGCCTGACGCACACCTGGCCGGGCCTGGCGAGGCTGAGCGGCACCTTCTTCTACGACCGGGGCAGGGATCGGACCAGGGCCTACATGTACGGCAACCAGCCGTCCAGCGTGTCTTTTTTCAATTCCTCCGCCTCCCGCTACAGGATCCGGGGCCTGGAACTCGCCGGCAGCCTGACCCCTCTGGAGGGCCTGGAACTCTTCGCCGGGGCGACCTGGCTGCGGGCCAAGGCCGTGGGCGACGACGGCCTGGAGAGGGACAGGATGCCCTATACGCCGGACTTTGCCCTGCAGACCGGCTTTTCCTGGAAGTTTCACGAGAACTTCCGCCTGAGCGGGGACTACCAGCACCTTCAGGGCGTGTATGACGGGACGGCCGCCCGGACCACGAACCCGGCCGCTCCCGCCAGCGACTTCAGCCGGCTGACCAAATTGAACAAACTCAAGGACATCGACGTGGTCAACCTGCGCCTGGACTATCTCTTTTCCTATGAACCCCTGGCCCTGAAGGAAGGAAAGCTCTTCTTCGCCGTGGACAATGTGTTTGACGCCGACTACGCCTATACCAAGGAGGTCTCCGCAACGGATTCCGCTTCCTACTGGATGCCCGGCACGACCTTCATGCTGGGCCTGGAACTGAAATTCTGACCGGCGCCCGCCGCAGGAGGATGGCCTATGCCCCCCGCTGAAAGAGGATGCCCCATGCCGCCCGCGTCGGAACGGGAGGAGCGCCGGCGCCGGTTTTTCGATCAGGCCGCCGAGGGCTGGGAGGAACGCCACTATCCCCCGGAAATCCGCGCCCGCCTGGAGCCTTTTCTGGCGCGCCTGGCCACGGCCCCGGGCCTGACCATTCTGGACGCGGGCTGCGGCCGGGGGATACTGCTGCCCCATCTGCGCCGCCTTGGCGGGCGGGACGCCCGGCTCATCGCCCTGGACGCCTCCGCCGCCATGCTCAGGGGAGTGGCGGACAAGGACCCTGGGGCTGTGGCCCTGCACGCCCGGGCGGAAAGCATCCCCCTGATCGACGCCTATGTGGACAGGGTCCTTTGCTTTGCCGCCTTCCCCCATTTTGAGGATCAGGCCGGGGCGGCCCGCGAATTCCACCGGGTGCTGAAGCCCGGCGGCCTCGCCCTGGTGCTGCATCTGGCCAGCGCAAAGGCCGTCAACCGCCACCACGAGGACCATCCGGCCGTGCGCGGCGATCGCCTGCCCGACGAAAAAACCATGCGGGATCTCTTCCTGCGGGTGGGGTTCGTCCGGGTCAGCCTGGAGGAAAGCGCGGACTCCTACTGTTTCTCCGCGGAAAAGGAAGGGAAACGCTGATGTCTTTCCTT
>JAISNZ010000042.1 GCA_031275955.1 Desulfovibrio sp.
TGAGCTTTTTTGCCGCCAACCCGGCGCGTTGCCGCTGGCTCTCCCTCTGGGCGGCGATTTTTGCCTGCGATCTCCTCCTGGTGCTTACGCCGGGCACGCTCTGGCTGTGGGGCTGGCTGGAAAGCGCCGGACAGCCCGCCACGCTGACGGACGCGCTGGTCAAGGGTTTCTTCCCCTTCGTCGCCGGTGATTTTCTAAAATCCGGCCTCTCCGCCGCCATTGTCGGCTGGCTCGGACGACGCTAGACGCTGTCGTCTCAAGGTGATAATTTCCTGAAATCATTGCCGCTTCCCCAAAAGGGAGATCGCACTGTCTTTATTTATTTCAGTATGTTCTGATTTGCAGGCTGCGCTATGGCAATTAAGGCTTGAAACAGTTCGTTTACGAAGGTATCTTCTCTGATTCCGGCGCATTCCCACAACCCCGGACCCGGGGCGCCGGACCCGCGGGTTCTGTCCGGAAGCTGCGCATGCGTGCCGTCCATCATCTTTCCTCGCTCCTGCGGGGCATTGTCGCGGATCTCGGCCTGTCCTGGCCCGCCAGGGCGACCATTGAGCCGCCCCGGGAAAGGCGCTTCGGCGATCTGGCCCTGAATCTGGCCCTGGTTCTGGCCAAGGAGGCGGGCAGGCCGCCCGGGCCTCTGGCCGGGGATCTGGGCCGCCGCCTGCGCGCGGCCTCTCCGGACATCGCCTCGGTGGAGGTGGCCGGGCCGGGCTTTCTCAATGTGACCTTTGCCCCGGCCTTCTGGCAGGCCCGCATCCCCCTGGTGGAAGCGGCGGGGGACCGCTACGGGGCCTCCAGCCTGGGCGGCGGACGCAAGGCCCAGGTGGAGTTCGTCTCCGCCAATCCCACCGGCCCCCTGCATGTGGGCCACGGCCGGGGCGCTGCCGTGGGCGATGCCCTTGTCCGCATCCTGCGCTTTGCCGGCTATGAGGTCTGCGCGGAATACTATCTCAATGACGCCGGAAAACAGATGCGCACCCTCGGCCTTTCCATCTGGAAACGGGCGCGGGAACTGGCCGCGGGCGATCTCTCCCCCTTTCCCGAGACCTGCTACCAGGGAAGCTACATCCTCGACCTCGCCCGCGCGCTCCTGGCCTTGCGGCCGGACCTGACGGACCTTCCCGGGGAGGAGGGGATTAAGGCCTGTTCCGCTTACGGCATGGAGGTCATTTTTGACGGCATCCGGCGGGATCTGAAAGATTTTCGGGTCTTCCACGACTCCTGGTTTTCGGAGAAATCCCTGCTGGACAACGGCGCCGTGGAAAAGACCCTGCGCGCCCTGAAAGATGCGGGGCTGGCCTACGAACAGGATGGGGCCCTCTGGTTCCGGACCACGGAATACGGTGACGATCGGGACAGGGTTCTGCGCAAATCCGACGGCGCCCTGACCTATTTCGCCTCGGACATCGCCTACCATGCGGACAAGTATGCCCGCGGCTTTGATCTGCTTCTCGACGTCTGGGGGGCGGACCATCACGGCTATGTCCCGCGCGTCCGGGCCGCCGTTGCCGCCCTGGGACAGCCCCCGGAGTCTCTTGACGTCCTTCTGATCCAGCTGGTGAACCTCTTGCGCGCGGGCAGACAGGTGGCCATGTCCACGCGGGCCGGGGAGTTTGAAACCTTGGCCGATGTGCTCCGGGAGGTGGGCGCGGACGCGGCCCGCTTCATTTTTCTTTCGCGCAAGAGCGACAGCAAACTGGATTTTGACCTGGATCTCGTCCGGCAGCGTACCCTGGACAACCCGGTGTATTATGTGCAGTATGCCCATGCCAGGATTCAGGCGGTGCGCCGCAGGGCGCGGGAACGCGGCCTTGCGCCCGACGCGGCGGGAAATCTCGCCCTGCTGACCCGGGAGGAGGAACTGGAGCTTCTGCGCCTCTTTGACCGCTTTCCCCAGGTTGCGGAGGACGCGGCCAGGGGGCATGCCCCGCACTACATCAGCCAGTACCTGATGGAGCTGGCCGGCTGTCTGCACCGCTATTACGCCGCCTGCCAGATCCTGGGCGCGGGGGAGGCGGATCTGACGGCCGCGCGGCTGCGCCTGACCAACGCGGCGGGGATCATTCTCCGCAACGGCCTGAACCTGCTTGGGGTGACAGCCCCGGACAGCATGTAGACTGTGAAGGCAAAGGACAGGGAATGACCCAGACGCAGGACAAGCGCCCCCGGCCCCCTTTCAGCAAGCGCGCCTTCACCCTTTCCTTTACCCCGGCCCAGGCCGTCAGCTCCCTGGCGGGCATCGGCATCCTCATCGCCTGGGCCTTTGTCCTCGGCGTGCTCATGGGCCGGGGGTACGCGCCGGAAGAGCATATCCCGGAGATCGCCCGGCTCATGCCCAAGGCTGAAGACAGCCCGCCGCCCGCCATCATCGCCCCTGACGCGCCCGGCGGGCTTGCCCCGGAAGAGAGGGAGGCCATCATCCAGCCGGGGGATATGGGCTACCGCCAGGTTCTGAAGGGCGCTCCCCCCCGGACATCCCCTTCCCCGGCCGGCCCCCCGGCCTCTTCCCCGACAGCCCCCGCGGGGGACGCCGCCCCTCCCCGCCGGCCGCCGCCGGAGCCCCTTCCCGCCTATGACTATGTTTACCAGGTGGCGGCCTACAAAGCCGCCGCCCCCTGCGACGCCCTGGTGGCCGGTCTGCGCGGGGCCGGCCTCAACGCCTCCACGGAAAAAAGCACAAGCGCCGCGGGCACCAAATGGTACAAAACCCTGGTCGCCTTCCGGGGCACCCCCGACGACGTGGATCTCCTGCGGGAAAAATTGAGCGCCTTCCAGTTGCATACGCTGATTCTGCGTTCCAAAACCCTGTCCGTCCCGCCGAAAAAGGCCCGGTCATAGGGAAACAGGGAAACGCCGCCGAATCGGCACTGCCCGGATGCGCTTTTGACAGGGAAAGCATACAGTATCCACCCTTGCGCCGCCTGCGGACGGCAGGGGCCATCCTTTCATGGAGCGCGCCATGCCCCCACATCCCCTGACCCGTCCCGTCGCCCGTTGCGGCCATGCCGTCCTGGGCCTCATTGAGGAAATGGGGGCCATGGCCCTGTTCGCGGCCCGCGGGGCGCGGCATATCCCTTCGCGCGGGCAGGCCGCCAAGGTGCTCCGCCAGATCTGCTTCATCGGGGCGGGTTCTTCTTTCCTC
>JAISNZ010000079.1 GCA_031275955.1 Desulfovibrio sp.
CCATCCCCAAAAAACCGGCGGAACCCTCTGTCCCCCCCCAAGCGCCAGCCGCCTCCGCCTCAAAAAAAACGCCAGCCCCCTCCGCCTCAAAAAAAGCGCCGGCCCCGTCCGGGCAGAAAACCGTCCCGGCCGCCCCCGGCCCTAAAAAGGCGCCAGCCGCCTCCGCCTCAAAAAAAACGCCGGCCCCGTCCGGGCAGAAAACCGTCCCGGCCGCCCCCGGCCCTAAAAAGGCGGCAACCGCCTCCGGCCCTAAAAAGGCGCCAGCCTCCTCCCCGCCAAAGCCCGCCAAGGCGGCCGACCCGGCCTCGGTCATGGAGCGGCTCGGGCTGGGCGTGCATACCATCATGCTGGACCCCGGCCACGGCGGCAAGGACCCCGGCTGCCTGGCCAACAAGCTGGTGGAAAAGGACTTCACCCTGGATATGGCCAAACGCATCGGCGCCCTGCTGGAAAAAAAGGGCTTCGCCGTCCTGTACACCCGCAGCGGCGACACCTTCATCTCTCTGGCGGACAGACCGGATCTGGCCAACAAAGAAAGGGCGGACCTCTTTATTTCCCTCCACCTCAACGCCAACCCCGACGCCTCCGTCCGCGGCCTGGAGACCTACTATCTGAGCGAGGCCAGGACCGGCGACGCCGCCAAGGTCGCGGCCAGGGAAAACGGGGTTTCCCTCCAGAACATCAGCGATCTGCAGGTCATCCTCACGGATCTGATGCTCAGCGCGAAACTGAAGGAATCCCGCTCCCTGGCCCGCTGCGTGCAGCAGGCCGTCCTGGGCGGGCTGCGGGAGGCCGGGCTGTCCATAGGCAACGGCGGCGTGCGCTCCGCCCCCTTCTATGTGCTCATGGGAACGCGCATGCCGGCCGTCCTGGTGGAATTCGGCTATGCCACCAACGCCAGGGAGGCGGCCAATCTCCTCTCGGAAAAATTTCTCCAGCGCCAGGCGGAGGGAGTGGTCAACGGCATCCTGGCCTACAAGGAACAGCTTGCCAAGAGCATGAGATAGGATTATTGCTTTCGGTTACGGGCCGATCCGCCCTTTTCCCGCAAACCCCCTCTCTTGACAAGGAGTTCAGAATGCGCACCGTCCTTGCCCTGGCTGTCTGCCTCACCCTTCTGTCCGCGGCGACCGTCCGGGCGGAAGTCCGCATCGCCGTCTTCAATCTGCAAAAGGTCGTGGCCGAAAGCGATGTGCTCAAAGAAGCCCAGACGGTCATCAAAAAGGAATTTGATCCCCGCCGGACCGCTCTGGAAAAGGAAAAGACAGAGCTGCAGAAACTGGCTGAGTCCCTGAACGGCAGCGTTCCCACGGAAGAGCAGCGCAAAAGCTTCATAACCAGGGAGCAGGGCTACGGTCAAAAGGCCAACGCCTTTCTGAGCGATTTCCAGAAAGCGGAACTGCGCGTCCGCAGCGACGTGGACCGGGTCATTGTCGCCGCCGCGGCGAACTACGCCAAAAAGAAGGGCTACGACCTGATTATCGACAACGCCGCGGTCGTCTATGCCGCCGGCCTTCTGGACGTGACGACCGACATGCTCTCGGAAGCCAACGCCCAATGGCGCGCCATGAAAAAGAAATAGGGGAAGAATGCTCCCCGGAAGAAGACACAAAGACGAGACAATGCCATGTTGCTTTCCCATCTGGCGGCGCGCCTGGGTCTGACCCTCGCGGGAGAGGATCGGGAGTTTCGCGGCCTCAACACCCTGGAGGCGGCGCAGGAGGACGAGGTCAGTTTTCTGGCCAACCCCCGCTACATTCCCGCCCTGAAGACAACCAGGGCCTGCGCCGTCATCCTCTCTCCCGGGATGGCCGGACGGACGGCGCGAGCCCTCCTCAGCGACAATCCCTACCGGGACTTCGCCCGCGCCTCCGCCCTCTTCGCCCGGCCCCAGGGAGAATTTTCCGGCATCAGCCCCGAGGCCCGCATTGACCCCAGCGCCAGCCTGGGAGAGAACTGCGTCGTCTATCCCTTCGTCTTCGTAGGGCCAAGGACCGCCATCGGCGCGGGGAGCACCCTCTTTCCCGGCGTCTATGTGGGGGAGGACTGCCTGCTCGGCGCGCGCTGTCTGCTCTATCCCGGCGCCGTTCTCCTCTCCGGGACCGTTCTGGGAGATGACTGCGTCCTGGGCGCCGGCGCCGTCCTGGGCACGGACGGCTTCGGCTTTGCCCGCATGGACGGGCGGATGCGGAAAATCCCCCAGATCGGCTCCGTGCGTCTGGCTTCCGGGGTGGACGTGGGGGCCAACACCTGCATTGACCGGGCCACCCTGGGAGTCACCTTTGTCGGCAGGGACAGCAAGCTGGACAACCTGGTGCAAATCGGCCACAACGTCACCCTGGGAGAAGAGTGTCTCCTCGTCGCCCAGGCGGGCCTGGCCGGCAGCGTGACCGCGGGAGACCGGGTGACCATCGCCGGCCAGGCGGGCATTGCCGGGCATCTCTCCCTGGGGGATGACGTTACCGTCGGCCCCCAGGCCGGAGTGGCCCAGGATATCGCCCCGGGCGCCTCCGGCGGCGGCTCCCCCTTTATGTCCCGGGATCTCTTTCTGCGCTGCGCCGTGCTGGCGCCGAAGCTGCCGGAGCTTCACCAGCGCGTGCGGCGCCTGGAACAGGAACTGCGAACCCTCCGGGAGCGTCTGGCCGCCCTGGACCCCAGGGAGGATCCATGACCGGCCCCGCCTCCGGCAAGGGACGCTCCTCCCTTCCCGACATCCGCAGCATCATGCGCCTTCTGCCCCACCGCTATCCCTTCCTGCTGGTGGACAGGGTCCTGTCCATTGAGGACAACACCATCCGCGCCTACAAGTGCGTCAGCATCAATGAGCCTTTTTTCCAGGGGCATTTTCCCGATCTGCCGGTGATGCCGGGTGTGCTCATCCTGGAGGCCATGGCCCAGAGCGGCGGCATCCTGGTGCTGTCCGGCATGGAGGACACGGCCTGGGACAGCTTCCTCTGCCTGTTCACCAGCATGGAGGGCGTCCGTTTCCGCCGTCAGGTCCTGCCGGGCGACAGGCTGGACCTGACCTGCGAGCTGGTCCGCCAGAAACTGCAACTCTGGAAGATCCGCGGCGCCGCGCATGTGGACGGCGCCCTGGCCGCGGAGGCCGTCCTGACCGCCGCCCTCGTTCCGCGCCAGGGGGAATCCCGGTGAGCCGCTCCCTGCACCCCTCCGCCTTTGTCTCCCCGGATGCCGTCCTGGGGGACAACATCCAGGTCGGTCCCTGCGCCGTGATCGAGGAGGATGTCGTCATCGGCGACGGCTGCCAGGTGCATGCCTTTGCCTCCATCAAGCGGCACACCCGCATGGGCAGGGACAACGTCGTCCACTCCTATGCCGCGGTGGGGGGCATTCCCCAGGACCTCAAGTTCGCCGGCGAGATCTCCTTTCTGGAAATCGGCGACCGGAACTCCATCCGGGAATTCGCCACCCTGCACCGGGGCACGGCCGGCGGCGGCGGGCACACCCGGGTGGGAAACGACAACCTGCTGATGGCCTATACCCATGTGGCCCACGACTGCCAGATCGGCAACGGCGTGGTCCTGTCCAACAACGCCACCCTGGCCGGACACGTCAGCGTCCAGGACGGGGCCATCCTCGGCGGTCTCTGCGCCGTTCACCAGTTCAGCCGCATCGGCCGGTACGCCTTTGTGGGCGGCATGACCGGCGTGGCCCAGGATCTGCCGCCCTATATGCTGGCCGTGGGCGGCAGAAGCGGCATCCACGGCCCCAACATCGTCGGCCTGCGCCGCCTGCGGGTGCCGCCGGCCACGGTCTCGGCCATGCGCGCCGCCTTCCGGACCATCTGGCTTTCCGGCATCCCCCGCCGGGAGGCCCTGGCCCAGGTGGAACAGGAATACGGCCATATCCCGCAGATTCTTGAACTCACCGCCTTCGTGCGCGAAAGCCCCCGGGGAGTCCTGGCCGCCGCCAGGCAAAACGGCAATGGCCACGAAACGGACTGAGGCGGCGGCCGGCTTCTCCGGGAAGGCCGCCATCGGCATCCTGGCCGGTTCCGGACAGTTCCCCTTTCTCGTGGCCAGGGCCGCGCGGGAGCGGGGCTGCCCCGTGATCGTCTGCGGCTTCACAGGCAACACCGATCCCGCCCTGGCCCGGGAAGCCGACGCCTTTACCCTGCTTCCCCTGGGACAGCTTGACCGCCTCATCGCCTTTCTCAAGTCCCACCAGGTCAGCCGCGTCTGCATGGCCGGAGCCATTCTCAAGCCCAGGGATTTTTCCTTCAGGCCGGATTTTCGCGCCCTGCGCCTCCTTTTCCGTCTGGCCCTGAAGGGCAGGGGCGACGACGCCGTCCTCGGCGCCCTCGCGGCCGAGCTGGAGGGCGAGGGCCTGGCCGTGATCCGGCCAGACGATCTCGCCCCCGCCCTGCGCGGCCCGGCGGGAATCCTCGGCCAACGCCGCCCCGACCCCGACCAGTGGCGGGACATCCGTTTCGGCTGGGCCACGGCCAAGGCCCTGGGCGCCCTGGACATCGGCCAGTGCGTGGTGATCAAAAACGGCGTCGTCATCGCCGTGGAGGCCATTGAGGGCACCGACGCCGCCCTGGCCCGCGCCGGGGAACTGGCCGGGGCAGGCTGCACCCTGGTCAAGACGGCCAAGCCCGGCCAGGACGAACGCCTGGATCTGCCCTCCCTCGGGGCGGGGACCGTCTCCCTTCTCGCCCGCCACTCCTTCGCCTGCCTCGCCTTTGAAGCGGAAAAGACCCTCTTCTTCGACCTCGGCTCAAGCCTTGCCGCCGCCGATGCCGCGGCCATCGCCGTGGTCGGCGTCCCCACCGGGGCCGAGGACTTTTTCGCGGCTCATTCCTGACCCCCGGCCGCCCGGCCGGAAAGGAGGACCCATGACCGGGAACGCGACCCTGATCCTCAACGGGGAAGAACATCCCCATGCGCCGGGCATGACCGTGGCCTCGCTGGTCGCCTCCCTGGCCCAATCCCCGGCGGGCGTGGCGGTGGAGATCAACGGCGCTATCCTCTCTCCGGAACTCTTCGCCCAGCGGCAGGTCCAGCCCGGAGACACCCTGGAAATCATCCGCTTTGTGGGAGGAGGCTGAAGCCATGACGGAAAACAAGACCCCAGCCGACCCCCTGGTTCTGGGCGGACAGACCCTGGGCAGCCGCCTGTTCATCGGCACGGGCAAGTACAGTTCCGACGCCCTGATCCCGGCCGTGGCCGAAGCCTCCGGGGCCGAGGTCGTTACCCTGGCCCTGCGCCGGCTGGATCGTTCCAATCCCCGGGGAGACATCCTGACCCACATCCCCGCCCGGATGCGGCTTCTGCCCAACACCTCCGGGGCGCGCACCGCCGCCGAGGCCGTGCGCGTCGCCCGTCTGGCCAGGGCCGCCGGCTGCGGCGACTGGGTCAAGATCGAGGTCATCAGCGACGCCCGCAACCTCCTCCCCGACGGCTACGAAACCGCCAAAGCCACGGAAATCCTCGCCAGGGAAGGCTTTACCGTCCTGCCCTACGTGAACGCCGATCTCTATGTGGCCCGAAGCCTGGTCAGCGCCGGCGCCGCCGCCGTCATGCCCCTGGGATCGCCCATCGGCTCCAACCGGGGGCTTGCCGCCAAAGAGATGATCGCCATCCTCATCGCGGAAATCCCCCTGCCCGTCATCGTGGACGCGGGCATCGGCAGACCCTCCCAGGCCTGCGAAGCCATGGAAATGGGCGCGGCGGCCTGTCTGGTCAATACCGCCATTGCCACGGCCGTTGACCCCGTGGCCATGGCCCGCGCCTTCGGGCGCGCCGTCGCCGCCGGGCGCGAGGCCTGTCTGGCCGGACCCGGGCGCGTCCTGGAACGGGGCGCCGCGCCTTCCTCCCCCGGCGAGGGCGCCCTGACGGGCTTTCTGCAAGGAGAATCCTGATGCCGGCCTATACAGCCCTGAAAGACGGCTTTTTCCCGCGACTGGCGGCCAAGACGGCCCTCCTGGACAATCTGGATCGGCTGAAAGGGGAAGACGCGCGCCGCGCTCTGGCGGCGGAACGGCTGGGGGAACGGGATTTTCTGGCCCTCCTCTCCCCGGCGGCGGAACCCTTTCTGGAGGAAACGGCCCTGCGGGCGCGGGAGGAAACCCTGCGCCACTTCGGCCGCGCGGTGCAGCTCTTTACGCCCCTGTATCTGGCCAATTTCTGTACCAACAGATGCCTTTACTGCGGCTTTAACGCCCGGCGATCCATCGAACGGCGGCTGCTCCTCCCGGAGCAGGTGGAAGAGGAGGCCAGGGCCATCGCGGCCACAGGCCTCCGCCGCATTCTCGCCCTGACCGGAGACGCCCCGGCGAAAACCGGAGCGCCTTATCTGGCCTCCTGCGTGGAGGTGCTGGCCCGGCATTTTTCCTCCGTGGGCATAGAGGTGCCCTCCATGACCGTGGAGGAATACGCCCGCGTGGCCGAAGCCGGGGCCGAGGGCATGACCATGTTCCAGGAAACCTACAACCAGACCCTGTACCCCTTCCTCCATCCCGCCGGCCCCAAGCGCGACTTCGCCTTCCGCCTGGACGCCCCCCAGAGGGCCATCATGGGCGGCCTGCGCGCCGTGAACCTCGGCGCCCTCCTCGGCCTTGACGACTGGCGGCGGGACGCCTTCCTCACCGGCCTGCACGCGGCCTTTCTGCAGAGCCGGTACCCGGAAGAGGAGATCAGCGTCTCCCTGCCGCGCCTGCGCCCCTGCGGGGAACCCCCGGCCAGCCGGGAAGAGAGGGAATTCACCCCCCGGCCGGTCGGCGACAGGCATTTTGTCCAGATCCTGGTCGCCCTGCGCTGCTTCCTGCCCCATATCGGCATCACCCTGTCCACCCGGGAACCCGCCGGACTCCGGGACAAACTCATCCCCCTGGGCGTGACCCGCGTTTCCGCCGGGGTGAGCACCGCCGTGGGCGGCCACACGGCGGGACAAAACCAGGAAAAAAAGGACCCCCAGTTCGAGATCTCGGACCCCCGCTCCGTGGACGAAATGGCCGCGGCCGTCACAGGCCTGGGCTACCAGCCGGTCTTCTCGGACTGGCTGGCGGCTGGCGCCCCCGAGACCCCCCTTTCCGCGGGCATCCGCGCGGCCCTGGGGCAATAAAGCCGTTGCGCAAGGAGACCCCATGCCTCCCTTTTTTCCCGCCACCGACCTCTATGCCATTACCGATGATTCCCTTTCCCTGGGCCGTCCTCTGGAAACCGTCGCGGCCGCCCTGCTGGCGGCGGGGATCAAGATCCTCCAGTACCGGGAAAAACGGAAAAAGGCGCGGGAGCGGCTGGGCGAATGCCGCCTGCTGCGCGCCATGACCCGCGAGGCGGGGGCCTGCTTCATCGTCAACGATTATCTGGATATCGCCCTGCTGGCCGAAGCGGACGGAATCCATGTGGGACAGGAGGATCTGCCCGTGGCCGAAATCCGGCGTCTGGCCGGCGGGAGCCTGCTTGTCGGCGTCTCCACCCACAGCCCGGCCCAGGCCGCCCAAGCCGCGGCCGAAGGCGCGGACTACATCGGCGTCGGCCCACTCTTCGCCACCCAAACCAAGGAAGACGTCTGCGCCCCTGTCGGCCTGGAATATCTGGAACACGTCGCGGCCGTCCACGGCGGCCTCCCCTTTGTGGCCATCGGCGGCATCAAGCGCCGCAACATCGGGCAGGTCGTCTCCCGCGGCGCCTCCTGCTGCTGCCTGGTCTCGGAACTGGTAAGCGCCCCCGACATCCCCGCCCGCGTGGCGGAAGTGCGCAGGGCCATGCGCCGGGAACCCGGCTGATCCTCCCGCTAAAAGGCGGCAATGTTTCCAACATTTTCACCTTCGCATTTTTCACCAAAACTTCCTTCTTTGGCGTCAAGGGCATCCGATGGACAGAGCGGACGCGGGGCAAAATCCTTCCCCGGCAGGCGTTTCCGGCGGGTTCTGGGTTCCCGTCGCCCTGGCGGGGGTCATCCTGATGACGACTCTGGGCATCCGGCAGACGGTCGGTCTCTTCGTCCACCCCATTGTCGCCGAAACCTCCATGGGCATCGCCTCCGTCAGCATGGCCCTGGCCATCGGCCAGCTCATGTGGGGGGTTTTCCAGCCCTTTTACGGCGCCTGGGCGGACAAAAAGGGGCCGTTTCCCGCCCTGGCGACAGGGGCGGCTCTTCTGGCCTGCGGGCAGATCTGCACCATCTGGGGCACCTCCTTTCTCCCCCTGACCGTGGCCCAGGGGCTGCTCAGTCCAGCAGGAGCCGCCGCCGGGAGTTTTCCCCTGCTCATCGGCATTGTCGCGGCGCGTCTGCCCGCGGACAAACGCTCCCTGTCCGGCGGTCTGATCAACGCCGGCGGCTCTCTGGGGCAATTCGCCTTTGCCCCCGTCGTGCAATCCCTGATCAGCCTTTTTCACTACTCCGCCGGGCTGCTTTTCCTGGCCTTCGCCTCCCTTGCCTCCATCCTGCCGGCCTGGCTGCTCTGCCGGCCCAGAAAGGCGGCGGCGCCCGCCGTTCCCAGCCGGCACGACCCCGGCTCCGGACTGAGACAGCGCCTGCGGCTCGCCTTGCGCACCCCCAGCTATCTCTTCCTGCACGCCGGTTTTTTCACCTGCGGCTTCCACGTCGCCTTTCTGACCACGCATCTTCCGGGCGAGGTCAGCCTCTGCGGCCATACGGCCTCCGTATCCGCGACGAGCCTCTCCATCATCGGGCTGTGCAATATCGCGGGAAGCGTCTTCGCCGGCATAGCGGGCAAATACTGGCCCATGAAATATATCCTGGCGGCCCTCTATGCCTTCCGCGCCCTGCTGATTGCCGTCTTCCTGCTCTGCCCCAAAAATGAGCTGACCTTCTACCTTTTCGCCGTGGGCACGGGCCTGACCTGGCTGGCCACCGTCCCCCCGACGGCGGGCATTGTGGGCAAGCTCTTCGGCACCCGCTATCTGGCGACGCTTTTCGGCCTGACCCTTCTCTCGCACCAGATCGGCGGCTTTCTCGGGGCCTGGTTCGGCGGCCTGGCCCTCCAGCATTCAGGCAATCTGCTCTGGGTCTGGCATCTGGACATTGCCCTGGCCCTGTTCGCCGCCGCGATAAATCTGCCCATCAGGGAGGAGAGGGAGGCGGAGTGCTGACGGCCTGCTCCTGTTTCGCGGCCAGGATTTGTCGACAGGCCGCAAACCGGGCTGACGGGGGCGCGGGGGCGTCACGCCGGAGATCGCGCGGGGAAGAAAAAACGGGGCGGGCAAGGGCTTGCCTGCCCTGTCGTCCTGTGCTACGTGGAGGCTGAGTCGCAAAAACCTCGCCGGAGCCGGCCCGTATCGGGCCGCGCCGAGCGGCGGCGGGACGCCGCGACCAGGAGGAGCTTGCATGTTCCCGGTATCCTGGCGCTTTTTCTCCCTGCGGTCTTTCCTCTCCCTGCCCGGCGCAAAGGCCGGAAATCCAGCCCGCCTGACCCTGCCTGGACGCTTACGCCTCCAGCCGCTCCCGGTCCTTGCCCTTCTGGCCGCTTTCCTGATTCAGGCCGCCCCGGTCCTGGGGGCGACGCCGCAACCAGCCTTGAACGCCGCCGTGAGCGGGACAGGCGCCGTACCCGGCAACATCTCCTTCGGTTCTTTTGACGCGGCGCATATCTACGCCGCCTCCAGCGGCAAAAACCTCTACGGCGCCACCTCCATTGCTCTGCCCACGCGCATCGGGGATCTGTCCGCCCTGCTTCTGGGGCAGGTGGACGCGCAGAAAAACGCGGGAACGGGCGCCCTGGTCAATCTGGTCCGGACCCAGGTCAACGCCTTCGGCCTGCCCGGCGGCCTGACGACCATTACCGGCAACGGCGCCACAAGAACGCATTCGGCAGGCGCTCCAAACGCTTTTGAAGAGATCAGGTGGCTGACCATAAACTCGGGCGCCAACGGCGCGTCGCTGACGAACCTGCATTTTACCGACGTGAAGGTGGAGAATACATATAATGACGCAACCGGCTCCGGCGGCGTGGTGAACGGGCTGATCGGCAGCGCCTATAACGTCGGCAACGTTTCCACCGACTCCATCGCCATGGGCGATCTCACAGACAACGAATTTTCCGCCATCTCCGTCAGCCTGCACGGATACAGGGACGATCAGTATCTGGCGGGCGGCGGGGTCCTCGGCCTGCGATCCACGACAAACTCGGCCCGGATGGGCAATATTGTCGGCAACATCTTCAGGAACGTCACCGTCACCACCGACGAAAGCTCCTCATCCTCAGCCTCAAGCCATAAAGGAAGCGCCTACATCGAGGGCGGCGGGATCATCGGCGTGGACGCGGTGTCCTCCCCGGGCACCAAAAGCGGCTCGGCATTCATTGAATCCCTGGTCAACAACCTCTTTACCGACGTCCATGTGGATTCCGGCGACATTATTCTGGGCGGCGGCCTGGTGGGCGTGAACAACAACAGCCAGAACAGGGACGCCCTGACCTATGCCCAACTGCTGGACGCCAGCGGCAACATCTTCGGCAACGGTGAAGACAACAACATTACGGTCAGAGCCGGTTACTCCCTGCGCGGCGGCGGGGTCATCGGCGTCAACGGCCTATCCGACGCCCAGGTCCACCTGGATGGCCTGACCGACAACATTTTCGCCGGCATCACGGTGGAAACCGGTTCCTACCTCCGGGGCGGCGGCATTGTGGGCCTGAACAGCAACGACGGCGGAGACGCGAAATTTGGCACCATTACCCCAACCGCCGTTGATTCGATTCTCGAAAACGCCATCGGCAACGTCTTTCTGAACCTGCGGGTGAACGCGGGCACGCTGGCCCCCGGCAACGGCGGCTCTCTTGACGGCGGCGGCATCCTCGGGGCGCGGTCCAACATGGGCATGGCCACCGTCAGCGGGGTGGTCGGCAACATTTTCAAGGGCCTGCGGGTGAGCGCATCCACCAGCCTCTCCAGTCCCGCTCCTGCCTATAACGGCCACCTGGACGGCGGCGGCATCGTGGGGGCCTCCTCGGTGGACAAGGCCAGCCTGCTTGGCGTGAGCGGCAACTACTTTGACGATCTGCATGTGACCGTCGCCCAGAACCTGACGGGCGGCGGTATCCTGGGGGCGTCCGCAGCCAACGTCGTCACCGTCATTTCCAGCACAGCTCCCACCCACTGGGCGGTCATCACGGATG
>JAISNZ010000109.1 GCA_031275955.1 Desulfovibrio sp.
GTCCCAGGGCAGGTCCGGGGTTGGAGGCGACATACCTGTCGATGGGAGCGAGATCAGGCGCTTCCCCCGCGGAAAGCTCCTGGTAGAAATCAAAAAAGTCCAGCGACGCGCCCACGGAAGTGCCCACGACAAGGCCGAAACGCATTTCCGGCACGGATTCCCGGGCGATCCCCGCGCAGGCGAGCGCCTCAAGAGCGGCGCGATAAGCAAGGGCGACAGTGCGCGAATATATAGCGGGAAGCGGCGCGATCTCCTGCGTCCCCAGCGGAGAGCGAAAAACGGGAAAGGAAAAATTCGTCGGAAAGGGGGGAGGTCCGGCCATCGTCCGGCCGACCTCCGCAAAAGCCCGCAACGTTTCCGGCAGGGTCTCCCCCGCGGCGCAGACAAGCCCGGCTCCTGTAATGGCGACTGGTTGCAAACAACGCATGGCGGCTCACCGTTTGTTCGTTTCAATATAGGCGACCAGCGCGTTGATCGAGGCAAAAGCCTCCTTGGCGGCGGCCACGTCTTCCACGGCAACGCCGAAATGCCGCTGGAGCAAAACCGTCAGTTCCACGGCGTCAAGCGAATCAAGGGCAAGCCCCTCCCCGAACAGGGGGGCGTCGTCGTCAATATCTTCAGGACGAATATCCTCAAGATGCAAATCCTCGACCATAGCCTTTTTCAAAGCCGCACGGATATCCATCATGGCTCCCACAGGTTGTAGAAATTAAAAAACTGATAGGGGTGCCCGCGCACAAAGGTTTCCAGAACATCGGCAAAGCGCTGCGCGTAGGGGAAATAGTTTTCTCCTTTTTTGCCCAGGCTTCCCGGCACATGCATGATATCGGCGATAACCAGTTCTCCCCTGCGGGGACCTGTTCTCAGGGAAAAGACCACAGCCAGGGGTACGCCGCAGACGGAGGCAAGCCTGTAGGCGGCGACAGGCAGGCGGACGATCCCGCCCAAAAAGGCAACCAGGACGCCCATCTCCCCCGGATCAAATATCCGATCCCCCATCATGCAGACAAATTCACCGCGTTGCAAGGCCGCCGCCAGAGAGACCGTGGCGGCGGGCCCGGAGCCGGCCGCTATGATCGCATAGGGGGGTTCCCGTCCCGCATGTTCATGCGCCTGCCTGTCCACATCGTCCCGCTCCCTGTGCGCTAGAACCGTAACCGGGACCGGCGCGTGTTGCGCGAGCGTAAAAGGAGCCATTTGCCAGCATCCCGTATGGGCGGAAAGCAGGATAAGCCCCTTCCCTTTTTGCACCCCGTAAGCGCCCGGGTTAAAATCGCGCCTCCCGAAGGAAAAATCACCGGATATCCCTGCCCCGGCTCTGTCAACCAGACACAGGCCGAAGGTCCACTGCAGCCTCCAGGTATGCACAAAGCGCGAAAATCCGCCGCCGCTCGGGAAACGGCGGACGATATACGCCCGGCTGCGGTTGCGCACGGAGGGCCGCAGGGCGTACCAGAGTACGACAAAAAAAAGGAGAAGATATCCTCCCCACACCCCGGTCAAACGTATGAGGCCATAAAAAATTCCGTGTTGCAGGCGGGACCCGAGGCTGCGGCTGGACCAGCGGCTGTTCACAGGGAGCTTTCGCCCTGTTCGGGGCCGGCTGCGGGGGGGCTACCTTTCATAACCCGTTGCGCTCCTTTGGCGAGTCCTCCTACCAATATCCCGCACAGACAGGCAAGAATCGGGCAAAGGAACAGAGAACCCAAAATCCATTCCCCTATGCGCTCAAACGCCTCATAGCCTATGGTGCGCAGGGAGATTTCCGTTAAAAACCGGTCATGCCGCAGGTAGTATCCCGCCTCTATGCAAAGAGCCGGAACAAAAGGCGGCAGGCACAGCTGACTTGCGGTCAACCCGGCGATCTTGTTTACCCGCAGCGTCCCGGTCAGGAAAAGGATGAGCAGGCTGTGCAGCCCCGGCAGCGGCAGGGTGCCGATCCCCATTCCCACAGCCGCGCCGAGGGCGAGACTTCCGGGAGTGGCGTTGTCCGCCAGAAGCAGACGAATGGAGCGCAAAGGATGCAAAGGACTGATCCGGCCTTCGGCATCCGGCGCGAATTTTTTTTGCGGCACGGGCATAATCGCCCGGAATGTCAGCCGGGTATTGAGCAAAGCGATACGGGCGTTGTCCGCAAGCGGTTTGAAGTGGGACACCCTTTTGTTTTTCGGCTGGTAACGGACCGAGACGGGAATCCCCTTGACGGAAAAACCGGCCCAACTCGCCCGGACAAGAATTTCCACTTCAAAGGCGTAGCGGGTTTCTCTGCATCTTACAGCGTCAAAAATCGACAGGGGGTAGAGACGAAAGCCGCTTTGCACGTCTCCTATGGTCTTTTCCGTCTGCATCCTGTACCAGAAGTTGGAAAAAACGCGGCCGAAGCGGGAGGAAAAGGGGACATTTTCCGCAGGGAAATCGCGCTCTCCGACAAACACGGTCAGCGGTTCACGGGCCGCGGCCGACAAAAACCGGGGGAGATCATCCGGATCGTGCTGGCCGTCGGCGTCAATAGTGATGATGTGCGACATGCCCAGCCGCTTCGCTTCCGCGGCCCCGGCCAGAACTGCCGCGCCCTTTCCCCTGTTGTCCGGCAAGCGGAGATAACGGGAGACCAGCCCGTAGAGAGGGTGCCCCTCAGGGGGAACAGCGGAGAAAACTTCTCCGGAGGCATTCCCTGTGGCCGGGAACGGCAGGTCCGTGCTGCCGTCATCCACCACAAGCGCATTGGGGTGCAGGGATAAAACTCGCCGGACCACATCCGGCAGCGTGCCCGCATGGTTGAAGACAGGCACGACGACAAGGATCCGCCGCGCGTCAAAATGGATACAAACAGGCGCCTGCATCTGTGAAAAACTCCCTTCGCTGGGAGTATCGCATAGGCGGGGCATTTAGCCAAGGAGCGATTGCGCGGCGTGTCTATCCGGAGTTTCGGCCATTTCCAGACCGGTTTTCAGGATGCGGCAGAGGCGGGAAGCGGCTTCTTCCAGAAGGGGAGCGGCGGCGGCGATACAGTCTTCCAGGCTCATGCACCTGGGAGGGATGGACATGGCGGCGCTGACGCCGTGGAGAAAGATATCCTGGTAGCCCAGCCCCAGCCCCCCTGAAAGGCAGATGACAGGTTTGCCGGCGGCCTGGGCGGCTTTGGCCACGCCGAGGGGGGCCTTGCCGCAGACGGTCTGGCCGTCGGTGAGTCCTTCGCCGGTGAGGACAAGGTCGGCGCTTTCGAGGTGCCTGGCGAAGTTGACGGCCTCCAGCGCCACTTCGATTCCGGGGCGGAGGACGGCGGAGGAAAAAAGAAGCAGGGCGGCGCCTAGGCCGCCAGCGGCTCCGGCACCTGGAATATCGGCCACGGATCGGCCTGTGGTTTGGGCGGCGATATCGCTGAAGCGGCGCAGGGCCGAGTCCAGAACAGGGATCTGGTCGGGGGCGACGCCTTTTTGGGGACCAAAGACGGCTGTGGCTCCGGAAGGGCCGCAGAGCGGATTTTCCACATCGCAGGCCACCAGAATTTTCAGGTCGGCCAAGCGGGGGTCCAGGCCGCTTATGTCGATGCGCTCGAGGCGGGCGAGGGCGGCGCCGCCCTGGGGCAGAGGGGCGCCTTCCGCGTCCAGGAAACGGACGCCAAGGGCGGCGGCCGCGCCCGCCCCGGCGTCATTGGTGGCGCTGCCGCCGATGCCGAGGATGAGGCGGGGGATACGGGCTTCCAGAACCTCTTTGAGGATCTGTCCTGTCCCCAGGGAGGAGGCCCGGCCAGGATCGCGCCCGGCGGCCGGAACCAGGGGCAGGCCGGAGGCGGCGGCCATTTCGACAACGGCGGTATCCCCATCGCCGAGAATCCCCCAGCGGGCGGTAACCGGGGTCATGGACGGCCCGGAGACGACCGTGTGCCGGTAATCGCCGCCGGTGGCCTCCACCAGAGTCTGGACCAGACCTTCGCCGCCATCGGAGATGGGCAGTTTGGTCACGCGGGCGGCGGGAAAGACGGCCCGGATGCCGCGCGTCATGGCCTCCGCGGCTTCTTTGGCCGAGAGGCTGCCCTTGTAGGAATCAGGAGCTACGAGAATATGCATGTTTCAATCCACAGCCGGCTCCATCCGCCAACTGACTCCATCCGGCGGATACGGAGCCGGGAGCCGGTTGGATTGCCCTTCCCTTCCGGGAGGGGTTACCGGGATGCTAGACCCGGCTTCGCCGGGCGTCAAGCGGCAATCTCCCTGAAGGGAGAGGTTTCAGACCACCAAGGAAATTTTGCTGAAACCATCCTCTTGGGAAAAAGGAAAGAAGGCGGCGCGAATTTCTCCGGATCGCCCCTGTGCCTTGTCGCCCCCGTGCCTTTGACAGGCCGCGGGGTATCCAGTTATACTGATTTCTGCGGAAATCAGTATACATCAGGCCGTAAGGCCGCTGCGCCGCGAAGCGGCGGGAGTCAGCCGAAAACCACGCTTTTCGGCTGACTATCCCGCGTTAAAATGTTTACCTTTTAACGCATATATCAGCAGATGCCTTGACCCGGCGCAATAGTCTAATCAAAGGAGGAACGCCATGTCCACCGCCGCTGTCGAGAGCCTCAAGGCTGCCTTTCTCCGTTCCTGGGGGCTGACGGGAACCTTTATCACGGTCTGTCCGGATCATCTCTGGACCAGGAAATTTGGAGGCTGGCCGGTGTGGCAGAGCGTCTACCACAGCCTGATGAGCGTTCATTTCTTTGTCCGGCAGGAAGGGGCCGCCGCTCCGGAGGGCCTCTATTCCCCCCAGGTGACCTCCCTGGGAGAGGCGTACGCAGGTCCCGACGTGCCCTCCCGGCAGGATCTGCAAACCCTGCATGCCTCTATGGAGACCGTGGTCCGGGCATACCTGGACGGCCTGACGGACGCCGATCTGGCGAAACCCCACGAGGGTCTGTCCGCCCGCACAAAAATGGCCTGGACTCATGCTTCCGCCTGCGCCATGCTCGTGGGCCACGGCCTGTATCATCTGGGGACCTGCGATGCCGCTCTGCGGGAGGAAGGACTGAAGGGCGTTTTTTAGGGCCATGCCGATTTATTGAGGCTTTGCCCCAAACCCAGCCGGGGGGCATGATACTCCCCGTTAGCGGCATGACGCCTGTTGGGAGTGCATGGGAATCATGCCTCCTGTACCCACAACAGGTATTTCACCGTCTTGCCGGCGAGAGGTCCGTGGCCGTCCGTTCCGCGCGAAAACGCGGACGGACACTACCTGAAAAGACATGCCCCCGGCGATTGCCCTGTGGTCCTATTCCTGTCTGTCCCAGATGATTTTGCCCTTTTTCTTTTTGTATTTGCGCAGGAGAACGTAGACAGCGCCGGGACCGCCGTCCGCCGCCCGCGCGGTGCAGAAGGCAAGGACCACGCGCTTGAAGGGGTCTTTGCCGAGCCATTCGGGCAGGAGGGGGCGGAGGATGCCCGTGCCGTTGGGAGAGTTTCTGCCCCGCCCGGTGACGACAATGACGGTGCGCAGTCCGCGCAGGTAGGCGTGCCGGATGAACCAGGACAGGGAGGCAAAGGCCTGCCGGGCGTTCTGTCCGTGCAGGTCCAGGTGGGCCTCGGGACTGAACCGGCCGGCCCTCAGGCGGCCGAGAACGGCCGGGTCCACGCCGATTACTGACCCTTCCATATATTCATCACTGCAGGTGAGGGAAAACTCCAGGCGCCCCTCCAGGAGGTCGCGCAGAGATTCGCTGGGATCGGAGGCGGGAGGGCTTCCGGGTTCAGGGGACGTTGCCGGGACGATTTCCCGCCCTTTGCGGGTAATGGGGGCAACTCCGCGCATGGCCTGGAAGAAGAGGTCCGCCTCCTCCGGGGCGGGGGGAAGGGCAGGGGCGGCTGCCCCTTCCCGGCGCTTTTTCCTGGGATGCGCGGAGACCGGCGGAGGGAGGGAGTCGTCCCTGATCATGTCGCGCGTTTGGCCTCCCGCGCGGCGCGCAGCCAGTCGTACCATGCGTTCAGACCTTCTCCGGTTTTGCAGGAAAGGGGCAGCACGGGCAGGGCGGCGTTGAGCTGTTTTGCCAGACGGGCTGCCCGGTCCAGGCTGAACTCAACATAGGGGAGGAGATCGGTTTTGTTGACGAGCAGGAGGGCGGCGAGATGGAAGAGAAGGGGGTATTTTTCCGGCTTGTCGTCCCCTTCGGGGACGCTGAGCAGGGCGATTTTGTGGTCTTCGCCGCAGTCGAACTCCACCGGGCAGACCAGATTGCCTACATTTTCAATGAAGAGGATATCCACGCGATCAAGGGCAAGGGTGTTCAGCGCCTCCAGGATCATGGCTCCATCCAGGTGGCAGCCGCCGCCGGTGTTGATCTGCACGACCCGCGCCCCCGTGGCCGCCACGCGGCGGGCGTCGTTGTCCGTTTGCAGATCGCCCTCAATGACGGCCATGGTGAATTCCTCCCGCAGATCCGTCAGTGTGCGCTCCAAAAGGGCGGTTTTGCCGGCTCCCGGAGAGCTGATCAGGTTGAGGGCCAGGATCTGTCCGGCGGCAAAACGCTCTTTGAGGCGACGGGCGAGAATGTCGTTGGCTTCCAAAAGATTGCGGACAACGGGAATTTCCATGGACTCTCCTGTCTTGCGGGCTTATGCCAATTCCAAACGGTCCAGAAACAATCCCTTGCCGGCCAGGATCCGGTGGCCGATCTCCTCGCCGCAGAGGGGGCAGGAGGCGAACAGGGCCGTGGGCAGGGGGGCGGGGGAAAATTCCCTGCCGCAGCCTCCGCAGGCCAGGAGGAGCGGTTCCTCCACCAGATCGAGCCGGGCTCCGGCCAGGTCCTGATCCCTGGTCATGATCTCGAAGGCCAGGAGAAAGGCGTCGGGAACGATATTGGCAAGGGCGCCGTACCGGACCCGCAAGCGCAGAATTTTCGCGGCGGATCGGGAGCGCATTTCCTGGCGGGCTATATCCAGAAGAGAGGCCACAAGGGACATTTCATGCATTGGAAAGAGGATAGGCAAAAAAGGGAAAAAGGCAATGGGGCGGGAGATTTTTTTGCTTAACAAGGGTAAGCCCTTCGCGTATGATACGGCGAATTTGTTCCCCTGCCGGAGAGAAGGAGAGGGCGGTTCTCCTCTCCTGAATCAGGAGGATTGTGTGCGGAATGTCACATATCTGGGGCTTTACACAACACGCCCTGACGCCGGACCGGCCGTTCTGCACAGAGCGAATGAGAGCGGCCTGTGGCAAGCCTGGCGCGCGGAGGACGGCTCCTATGTCATTCAGGCCCTTGACGTGCGGAAGAAACCCTGGGGGAATTTTTTTTCCCTTGCCGCGGATGATTTTTTTTATGCCCTGACCGTTCTGCCCGCCGAGGACACCGCCGCGGGGCGCGGGTATTTTCTCCGCTCCGATTCTCCCCATCTTCTGGATGTCTGGTTTGATCAAGCGCAGGCCGCGCAGACGCAGGGAGAACAGCAGGTTGGCGAACTGGGCCTGCTTCCGGAAGAGGCGGAGATCCTCTCTTTCGCCGAAATCTTCGGGGGCGTGTCTCCCTCGGGCGGATCAGGCCGGAAGGCTGGAGATCCCGAAGATCTCCAGCCTGTTCCCGAGGCGCCCCGTGACCTGATCCCCATCGCCGAACCGGATTTTCCCCCCAACGGGCCGGCGGCGCTTGATCCGCTCTCCCCGGAAGAGCCGATCTCTCCCGAGGAGCGGATTGCCCGCCTGGAAGCGCGGATGCGCGTAAGGTTTGCCGAACTCCTTGTTCAGGTGGACGATCCCACCCAAACCGCGGTGGATGCTGATTTGCAAAAATTGCTTCAGGAGGAGGCCGATTTTTCCTGGCAGCAGAAATACATGTTTGCGGAATTCGGCATGGCCCTGCGGCGCAAGGGGAAGAAGCAGCTTGCTTTCATGGCCCATCTGCGGGCTTTTGAACTGGCTCCGGAGGATGCGCACATTTTGTTCAATCTGGCCCGCAGTGAATATGAGCTTGGACATATCTCCCGGGCCAAGGAGTATTTGGCGCAATCCCTGGCTGTCCTGCCAAACTTTGCCCCGGCTCTGAATTTTCTGTCCTTTTTGAACGGCCAGGAGCGCCCCTGATGTCCTTTCCTTACGGCAGACAGGATTTCCGCCTCGCAACAGTCTGCCGGAGCGGGCGCGGCCTGGAGAGAAACCGGCTGCGTAAGCGCAAAGGGACCATGCTCCAGAGCAAATCAAGATTGAAAATGTACCCTTTGCGCGGCAAAAATTTGCGCGCGAATTTTTGCCGCGGGATTGCCGCAAGGCGAATGAGCTTCGCCTTCAAGCTGCAGTCTCAAGCGTAAATGCTGCAGGGCGCTTTGCGCCGAGACGCCAAGGAGCGTTGTCCCGCCATGAACAAATATGTCACGCTTCTGATTCTGATAGCGGTGTTGTGTTCCATGGGCCTGGTTCTGTTTTTCCACACCCGCGGCGATCTGGTGCCGGCGGCGGGACAGCGGCCTTCCCCGGCGGCGGGCGCGGGAGACCCTGTCTCCGTCGCGCAGGGATCGCTTCCTCCAGCCAACCGTCCGGCGACTCTGCCCTCTGTCGTTCCTGCGCTGCCCCCGGGGACCCCTCTTCCGCCGCCTTCTTCCACAACCCCTGTGCTTCAACTGGAACGGGTGCCTCCCGCTCAACCGGCGCCCCCCCCTGTCTCCCGGCCGGAAGAGATCTCCGTAACCCCGCCTCAGCCGCAACATCCCTCTCCACCCCTGCCGGAATCCCCGGCGGATGGCGTCTCCCCGGTCCAGTTGCAGCCGGAGCGGATTTCCACGGCTCCGCCGCAGCCGGAGCGCGCCCCGGAGAGGACTGCCGGGACGTCTCCTTCCTCTTCCGCGAGTGCCGGCGAACCTTCCGCCGCCGCTTCTCCCCGGGACCGGCAACCGCCTGCGGCTTCCACGGCGCAGGGCGATCAGCGCTCCGCCTCGGCGGAACGCGCTTCCCCGCCGCAGCCGGAGCGCGTCACCCCGCCCCCGGCGGAGCGCGCCCCGGAGAGGACTGCAGGGACTTCTTCCCCCTCTTCCGCGAGTGCCGGCGGATCTTCCGCCGCCGCTTCTCCCCGGGACCGGCAGCCGCCTGCGGCTTCCACGGCGCAGAGAGATCAGCGCTCCGCCCCGGCGAGCGCCCCCGGCGAGACGGCGTCCGGGACGGAAAGGACCGCAAATAAGGCCGGGACTCCGGCCGCTCCTTCGGCTAACGGCACAGCCGCAAGCGGCGGCGCCTCCTCCGGGTCCCCGGGCGGGGAAAGGCCGTCGCCCCCGGCAACGCGGACGGTGGATGAGGCGCAGCTTTCCCTGACAGCGCCCCATGCCCTGAAGGACATTGAACTGCGCGTCACCGGGCAGAAGGCGCAGCTCCGCATTGAGGCGGAAGACTCTTTCCCCTGCAAAGCCTTTGTCCTCTCCGATCCTCCCCGTCTTGTGATCGACCTTCCGGGGGCCTGGCAGAAGATGCGCGCGCCCTCGGTGCCCGCCAACCGGGTTGTCCGGGGGGTGCGCATCGGCATTCAGGATAGAGGGCCGCGGCTGGTGCTGGATATGGAGAAAATGCCCTCTTATGAGATAGGCAGACCCGCCTACGGGGTGGTGGAGATTGCCATCCAATAGGGCGTTTTCCCCCGGAAGGATTTCTCCCCTGCCTTCGCGCGCAGACAAGGACAAAACGATGGCCGGCGAACAGGCGTTCCCCCTGACCTTTGAGGCGGCTTGCGAAGTGGTCCGCCAGGATCCCCTGGCGGACTGGATTCATTTCAGCCTGGAAGCGTTGGAGCCTGACTGCGTCCGGGCGCGGATGCGGGTGGATCCGCAGCATATCGCTCCCACGGGCTTTCTTCATGCGGCAGTTGTCACGGCCTTTGCCGACATTGCCTGCGGATTAGGCACCTCCCTGTCCCTGCCGGACAGGAACAGCACCTTTGCCACTCTGGAAATCAAGACCAATATGCTGGGCACGGTTCACCAGGGGGAACTGCTCTGCGAGGCCAGACCCCGGCATCTCGGCTCCTCCACCCAGGTATGGGACGCGGAGGCGAAGGAGGCCTCAAGCGGCAAAACCACCCTCCTTTTTCGCTGCACGCAAATGATCCTGAAAAAAAAGAAAGAATCGCATCCGTAAAAATATCGGTTCATCCGGTTAAAGCGTACTTTGCCTCGTGAATGGCGAGGATTCTGAGTTTGAAAAACTCTATGTCTCTGTATCCGGAGGCCATTCGTTTCAACACTTTGATTTTATTGTTCGTACCTTCCATGGGGCCAGAAGATATGGGCTGGTCGTACCAGTTCAGAATGCCGAATTTCAAAGCTGCCAAGGTATTTCCTATACGGATTAGATGAGCAATTCCTGATGTTTGGGCGCGTTCTATCCGGCTGCTGACGACAATTTGCGCGGTTTCCTTGTTTTTCTGACTCCAGAATTGCCTAAGGTCTTCCTTCATATAGTAAGCCGTTGCCAAAGGTTCATTAATTTTCAGAGCTTCTTGTAGTCTGGCGGCTTCATTGCGCTCAGGAGCTCGAAAAAAACAATCCCCGCTTCGAATTTCTGGTGAACATACTCGTAGTCCTGGAGGTCCAAGGCGTGATAAATGAAACTCGTGGACATGGTTCTTCATCCTTGAAAGTTTTTGGAAAGACTCTCAAGTGGAAACCATGTCCACGCTTTTTGTCAAAAGTATCCTTCAGCCGGATGAACCATTTTTTTAACATCCGGCACAATCTTCGTAATGAATTGTTTTTTCAATTGGGTATGTTTGTGAACAACATGTTGCGGGTGATGGGTCAAAGCCTGCTTGGCCC
>JAISNZ010000110.1 GCA_031275955.1 Desulfovibrio sp.
TTGACCATAAGAGCTATACTTTTGAGTGCTTTTCAGTGAATCAAAAGCCCCTCGATGCTGTAGGCAGAGTTATTATCAAAGTTGATTACGGATTCAGGGTGTTCCGCTAAGTCCCGCAAGGCTTTCTTGGCTTTGCGGGACTTTCTGAAAGGAAATTCTGGTAGCGAGGAGAGGACTTGAACCTCCGACACTGCGGATATGAGCCGCATGCTCTAACCATCTGAGCTACCTCGCCGTGGCGCATATCCCCTGAGATCTTGCGCTCCTTAGGCACCGCAACACCGCAAGCCGCCGGTTGCTTTCTTTAGCCATTTCTTTAGCCAAGGGCCGCCATTTTGGCAAGTCTTTTTTCCAGTCTTTTTTCCGGGATTGTCGCGGGCACATGATATGCCCGCTTTCATCGCGCTTCAGTATGTTCCTAAATGAATCCTCTGTGTACCGTCATAATCCATTCCAGCACTTCCGCCTCCAACCGGGCGAAGGTCTCGCCGCCCCGGCGGCGGGGCCGGGGCAGTTCCACTTCCAGATCATGGGCCACCCGTCCCTGCTCCAGCAGGACGACCCGGTCGGCGAGGGTTATGGCCTCTCCCACATCATGGGTGACCAGCAGGACCGTAAATTTTCTTTCCAGCCAGAGCCGTTCGATGAGGCGTTGCATTTCTATGCGGGTCAAAGCGTCCAGGGCGCCCATGGGTTCATCCAGAAGCAGGAATTGGGGGGCGTGCGCCAGGGCGCGGGCCAGCGCCACCCGCTGTCTCTGCCCTCCCGAGAGCACGGCCGGCCAGTCCCCGCTCCGCTCCGCCAACCCCACGTCGGAGAGGGCGGATCGGGCTGTGGGCGTCCAGTCGCCGGACAGCCCCAGGCCCACATTCTGGAGAACCGTTTTCCAGGGCAGGAGGCGGTCCTCCTGAAACATCATCCGGGTGTCGGGGTTCAGGTGGAGACGCCGCCGGCCGTTGATCCGCACTTCGCCGGAATCGGGGGCTTCCAGGCCCGCCAGGTGCCGGAGAAGGGTGCTTTTGCCGCAGCCGCTGCGCCCGACGATGGCCGCGAATTCTCCCGCCCGCAGGGAAAAGGTCAAATTGTCCAGCACCGCCCGGGCGGCATAGGACTTCGTCAGCCCCCGGATCTCCACCGCGACCCCCGGAAAGGCCTGATGCGGGAGCGGCCCTTCTGTCCCGTCTTGTCGCCTCAGCACGGCGCCGCCTTCAGGAATTCCGGCTTCCAGGAAAGCCAGCGCCTCTCCAGCGCCCGGGCGAAGACATCGGCCAGTTTGCCCAGCAGGGCGTAAAGAAGGATGGACAGGACCATGACATCGGTCTGCATCATTTCCCGGGCATTGGTGGCCATGTATCCGATGCCGCTGGAGGCGGCGATGGCCTCGGCCACGATGAGGGTCATCCACATCACCCCCAGGGAAAAGCGGACCCCCACCAGGATGGAGGGAAGCGCCCCGGGCAGGATGATCTGCCGCCAGAGATCCCAGCGTCCCAGGCCATAGACCCTGCCCATGTTGATCAGTTGGGGGTCCACGGAGCGAATGCCGTGGAAGGTGTTCAGATAGATGGGAAACATGACGCCGCAGAGGATGAGGAAAACTTTGGCCTGCTCCCCGATGCCGAACCAGATGATGACCAGGGGGGTCAGGGCCAGATGGGGGATGGTGCGGAACATCTGCAGGGAGGAATCCAGGAGGATTTCCATTCGCCGGGATGTGGCCGTGGCGAACCCCAGAGACAGTCCCAGCGCCCCGCCGATGAGAAAGCCGGCGCCGGCCCGCAGGCAACTGACCCCGAGATTGTCCCACAGCTCGCCTGTTGCCGCCAGACGGATCAGGGAGGCGAAGACCTCCACAGGCGAGGGCAGAACCCGGGTGTTGATCCAGCCGATGGAGGACCCCCATTGCCAGAAGAGAATCAGCAGAAAGGGAAACAGCCAGGGCAGCAGGCGGCTGTTCGCCCCCCGTCGGAGAAAGGGGAAGACCGCGGAAACCGCGGGGACTGCGGAGGCGGCCGGGTTTGCCCGGCCCCCTCCGCTTTCTTCCGCGGGCCGGCGCTCCCCCGATCGCTCGCGAGGATACGGCGGTGGCCCTGAACTCATTCCTTGCCGCTCCAGATCGGAACCTCGCCGACATTCAGTTTTTTGGGCAGAAGCTTCTGCTCCAGAAAGAGATCGGCGATTTTCTGCTGTTCCGCTATCGCCTCCCCGTCCACCGGAGCCACGGCATAGCTGCGGCGGCTGTTGGCCAGTTTGACGATTTCAATATCCAGGCCCACCAGGGGGGCATGAACCTTGGCCGCTTCCTCCGGATTGCCCTTGACCCATTTGCCGATTCTGACCAGTTCTTCCGCCACCGTTTTCAGAACCGCGGGGTTGTTTTTCAGGTAGGCGGTGGAAACAGGATAAAAACGGGTATAGGAGACCCCGGAGGATGCGCCGTCGGCGATGATCCGGGCGCCGCTCTTCAGTTGGACCGTGGCCAGGAAGGGATCCCATGTGGTCCAGGCGTCAATGGCGCCTGACTCAAAGGCGGTACGGGCATCGGCCGGCTGCAGGTAGGAGACCTCGACATCTTTGCCGAAAACCAGTCCGGCCTTTTTCAGAGCGGCTACCGTGAGATAATGGGCGCCGGAGGCCTTGGCCACCGCCAGCTTTTTGCCCTTCAGATCGGCCACCTTCCTGACGGGAGAATTCTTCGGCACCACCAGGGCCTCGGCGGTGGGCGAGGGTTTTTCCTGCAGGAAATAGGTGAACTCCGTCCCCGCCGCCTGCGCGAACAAGGGCACTGTGTCGGCCACGTCCGCGGAGAGATCGAGGGCGCCGACATTGAGGGCCTCCAGCATGGGCAGCCCGGAGGTGAATTCATTCCATTGAACCGTGACGCCTTGGGGGGCCAGGGCCTTCTCCAGAATCCCCTGTCCCTTGAGCAGGATCAAAAGGGACGATGATTTCTGAAAACCGATGCGCAATGTCGCGTCTCCGGCCCAGGCGGGAGAGGCGAAAACCAGGATGAGGAAAAATGCGGCCAGAAGGCCCGCCTTGGGGAAAAATCCCCGCTCTTTGCCGGTGATCATATCGTTTCCTCTCTTGTTTATCCGTGTTGTACAGTATGCTGCGCTTGAGACTGCCGCGCGACGGCAAAGGGGCAAAAAGGCCCCGGCCGTCCCTATTTCGCGCCTGCGTACTCAACACGAACGGCGATTCGGGGGAATCGCGCGCCCTCCTTTTCCCGACGCTCGTTGGCCGGGGTCCGCGGAGCCTGGATGGTCGGCCGGTATGAAGCGGTAGCCGGTATCAAGCGCCCGCGCAGTGGCCTCCCCCTGGCGGGGAAAGATTTCCCGGACGGATTGCAGCCCGCATTCCAGCGGAACCAGGGGCAGCCTGCGCAGGGCGGCGCCCAGGGCGACGAGGTTCGCGCAAAGTTCGCTCCCGGCCCGCGCGATGGCAAGCTCTCTGGCGGGAAGGGCGAGGTGCGCGCCGCCGCGGGACAGATCCGGCACGACAAGACCGTCGTCATAGATGATCAGCCCCTTGTCCGCGAGAGAGCGAAAACGGGTATAGGCCGCCTGGGACAAGGCGCAGAAGACGTCCGGCTGTTCAGCGACAGGGCTGTCTATGGCCTCAGGAGAGATGACCACCTGGCTGCGGACGTAGCCGCCGCGGGTTTCCGTGCCGTGACTCACCAGCATGGTGGCCCGCAAGCCCGCCAGCACCGCGGCATACCCCAGTATCCGCCCCGCCTTCACCACCCCCTGCCCGCCGAAACCGCTGATCAGCACCTCTTTTCTAATCACGGCCAGCCGCCTCCCGCCGCACGGTCCGGGTCCATTCCTTCAGGGAGGAGGCGAATTCCGGCCGGGATGAACCGGCATCGTGGTATACCCCGCTCCTGAAACGGGGATCTCCGGAGTTTCCGGCTTCTGGCCGAAACAGGCCCTCAAACCAGCGGAAGATCCTTGCCTTGTCCCCGCTCTGCAGTGAAACGGCCCCGAAATGGGTCACGCAGGGATAGATGAAATGCACCAGGGAGAATCCCTTATGGCGGATCGCCTGCGCGCAGCTGTCCACGGCGCTTTGCCCTTCAAAGCTGGAATGGCGCGCCAGAAAGGTGGCTCCGGCATCCCGCAGCATGTCCAGGATGTCTAGACCGTTTTCAAGCCAGCCGGGTTCCCGCACGCCGTACGGGCTGCTGTCGGTCACATATCCCCGGGGCGTGGTGCAGCCGTACTGTCCGCCGGTGGACTGGCAGCCGAAATTGTCCGCCACCACAACGGTGACGTCCAGGTTGCGCCGGGCGCAGTGCAAAAGATGCAGGAGCCCGATGCCGAAGGCATCGCCATCGCCCGCGGTCAGGATGATCTTCCGCTCCTCCGGCAGAGCCAGCCGCAGACCGGTGGCCAGGGCATAGACCCGGCCGTGCGTGCCAGCGAAGTTGTCCCCCTTCCAGGTATTGAAAATCTGGCGCCCGGCGCAACCGATGCCCGTGCCCCAGACGATGTCCTTTGTGCCCAGTCCCAACTGTTCAATGGCCAGCAGCACCTTTTTATGCACTTGTCCGAGCCCGCAGCCGCTGCAGGTGGTTCCGGGAATCTTGCGGGATCGCAGATAGCGTTTCGCCAGCCTGTCCATTTACCAGGCCTCCCTTTCCCAGCGCGCCGGTTCCGGAGCGTGTCCCTCGCCCAGCCGGCGGACGGCCTCCAGCAGCGCGGCTACAGAGGGCAGTTCTCCGCAGGTCCCGAAAAAGTGCGCCCCGCGCCGTGCGGCCCGCTCGATTTCCCGCACCAGTTGTCCTTCCGCGTTGAGTTCCACAGCAAGATAGACGGCATTGCGCCTGAAGAGGTGATCCTGAAAGGGCCACAGGGATTGCAGTCGGATGCAGCCGGCTGAATATCCCTGCCGCCGGGCCTCCGTCACGGCGCTGCGAACCACCCGGGAAGGACTGCCGTAGCTGACCAGAACGATATCCGGCTCATCCTCCAGTCCGTAGCCCTCATGGCGATCAATCAGATGGCGGTGGGCGCGGATTTTGTGGATCAGACGATGGGCGTGCTGCATTTGGGCTTCCCTTTCCTCGGTGTCATAGCCCTCTTCCGTGGGGGTCCAGTCCGAGCAGGCGCCGCCGAGACCGCAGCCCAGCACTACCGGCGGGACATCAAGGGCGTCCTCGAAAGGATAGAAGCGGGGCCCCGGATGGACATAGCGCGGGATCACGCGCAGGCCGGCCGCGCGCAACTCTTCCGCGTCTTCTGGAATCTCGAAGGATTCCCAACCGTCCGTGACAAGCTGATCAGCCAGAAGAGTGACCGGCGTGCGAAAGCGCTCCGCCAGGGAAAAGGCCTCCACGGTCATGGAAAAGGCTTCCTGGGCGCAGTTGGGGGCCAGGACGATGGTTTCAAAATTTCCGCCGTGGGTGGGATAACGGCTGAGGTAAAATTCTCCCTGCCCGGGAGCGCCGGTAATGCCGCTGACCGGCCCCACGCGCTGGGCGTTGACGATCACCACCGGAATCTCGCTGCCGATGGCCCAGCCGTAAGGATCGGCGTAGAGCACATACCCCGGCCCGGAGGTGGCGGTCATGGCCTTCAATCCGCCCAGGGAGCCGCCAATGCAGATATGCAGCGCCGCCGTTTCATCCTCGGCCTGGATGTAATAGCCCCCCACGCGGGGCAGACGGCGGGACATGTTCTCCGCGATCTCCGTGGCCGGTGTGATGGGATACCCGGCAAAGAGCGAGCATCCGGCCAGAATCGCTCCCTCGGTGATGGCCGCGTTGCCGGTGTCGAACAGTTTTCTCACGGATTCGTCCCTTCTCCGGCCATAGCCACCTCCAGACAGAAATCCGGACAGACGTGAAAACAGCGCAGACACCCGATGCACGCTTCCGCCGCCGTCACCCGAAAGGGTCGAAAACCGCGTTTGTTGAAGGCCGTTCCCGGCGCGTACACCTTCCGCGGACAGACCAGCAGGCAATAGCCGCAGGCCTTGCAGGCCTCAAAATCCAGGTGAAGCGCATAGCGCCCGGCCGTCATCCCTTCCTCCTTACCGTCAGGGAAACGCTGATTTATTCCCTTTGAGGGGGCTTTGCCCCCTCAAATTCCCCCAGCAGGGGCATGATGCCCCTGCACCCCCAGTTAAGTATTTCAATTGAATACGAAACGAGGGGGTCCGGGGGCATCATGCCCCCCGGCGGGGTTCGGGGCGGAGCCCCGATAAATCCGCATTTCCCTGGCTGTCGCCTTCGGCTGGCGGCATCTTCAGGTATTGATCCACCAGTTTCGCCCGCTGGATTTTCCCACTCGCTCCCTTGGGGAAATCAGCGACGAAGTAGACGCGTTTCGGGATTTTGCACTGCAGCAACTGTCCGGCGCAAAAGCGCTTGACCTCTTCTTCTCCGGCCGTTTGTCCCTCGCGCATCCGCAGAAAGGCGACGACTTCCTCCCCGTACAGGTCATGGGGCACTCCCACTGCCGCGGCCAGTTCCACGCCGGGATAGCGGTAGAGGATCTCGTCAATTTCCCGCGGGGAGATTTTTTCGCCCGCGCGGTTGATGATCTCCTTTTTGCGGCCTTGCAGGAAGAGATAGCCGTCC
This sequence comes from Desulfovibrio sp., assembly GCA_031275955.1. Lineage (GTDB taxonomy): Bacteria > Desulfobacterota > Desulfovibrionia > Desulfovibrionales > Desulfovibrionaceae > Frigididesulfovibrio. The sequence continues at coordinate 6,590 of JAISNZ010000110.1, forward strand.
GCGTCGAGAAAGCCCAGATCCCCGGTGAAAAACCAGCCGTCGCGGAAACTCTCCGCCGTCTCCCGGGGGTTTTCGTAGTAACCGGCGGCGATATTCTCTCCCCGCACAGCCACTTCGCCTGTCAGGCCACAGGGGGCATCGCTGCCGTCGGCGCGGATCAGGCGGATCTCGTTGCCGAAGGGGAGGCCGGCCGATCCCGCCTTGCGTATGCCCGGCGGGAGGGGATTGCTTGTGATCTGGCTTCCGCCTTCGGAGATGCCGTAGGATTCGATCAGCGGAATGCCCGTGCGCCGCTCGAATTCCCGCAGCACCGTTTCCGGAAGCGCCGAGGAGGCGGACCTGGCGAAACGCACATCCGCAAGCGTTTCCGGAGCCGGCAGGGATCCGCCCAGAAGAATCGAGTAGATGGTGGGCACCGCGCTGAACCAGGTTACACGGTGCTTGCGCACCCAGTCCCAGAAGAGGCCGGCGCTGAAGCGGGAGGGCAGGACGACCTCCAGGCCGGTGAACAGGGGGGTCAGCAGGGTGACCACCAGCCCGTTGATATGATAAAAGGGCAGCAGGCAGAGGGCCCTGTCGTCCTTCTCCAGGCGGTGCGCCTGCCGGATGAAGGCGCATTCCGCCAGAAGATTGTCCTGCGTAAGCATCACTCCCTTGGGAACGCCCGTGGTTCCGGAGGTATGCAGGATCAGGGCCGTTCCCTCCGGCGGGGCGCTGTGGCTCTCCCGGGGATGATAGCTATGCAGTGACGACCCGCCCTCCAGCTTCCTGGAAGCGGACAGGCCGGGGAGCTTTTGCCGCAGATCCGGAGCCAGGGTCTCGTCGGCGAGCAGATAACGGGCTCCGGTGTTTTCCAGGAAAAAGAGCAATTCCCGGGCGGCGCTGCCGGGATTCAGCGGAACCGCCACGCCGCCGCCCGCGGCAACGGCTAAAAAGGCCAGGGCGGCCTGTATCCCGTTGGGGTAAACCAGGGCCACCCGATCTCCCGGAGCGCAGCCGGCGGCGGCCAGGCCGCGCGACAGCGCCCGGGTGGCATCCTCCAGATCCTTGAAGCGCAGGGTTCTGCCCGTTTCCGGCTCCCGCAGGAAGACCCGCCGGCCGTCTTCAGCCGCCCGCAGGGCGATCAGATCCCCCATCCTCGTCAGCGCCGGCAATCTCACGTCCATCCTGCCCCTCCGTTTCGTCCTTCCCCTCGCGCCTTTCCGGGGAGCGAACCGCATTATGTCACACAGGTATGCGGGACGGGTGGAAAGGGGAAATATTCATTTCAGATATGAATATGCGGGAACGGCATAATCGCCGGGAGGGAGCGGGACTTGCGGGAAAGAAGAACGCCGGTGTATAGAGCAGTTCACGAATGAAAGGATTGGTTTGCCCGGCAAGGATTTGCGGACAAAAGAGGCGGCATGGCTGTCGAACGGGAAAGGAAATTTCTGGTCCTCGGAACGTCCTGGAAGGAAGCGGGCAGGGGAGTCCTGTATCGTCAGGGCTACCTTCGCCGGGATGCGGCCTGCGCCGTCCGGGTGCGTCTGGCCGGAGAGCGCGGTTTTCTGACCATCAAGGGTCAGGCGGAGGGTATCGCCCGCCCGGAATACGAATATGCGATACCGCCTCAGGACGCCCTGGCCCTGTTGCGCGAAATGGCGGACAAACCCCTGATTGAAAAGTACCGCTATCCTGTTTTCCACGGAGGTCTGGTCTGGGAAGTGGACGAGTTTTTGGGGGAAAATCTGGGCTTGGTGCTGGCGGAAGTGGAACTGGAGCGCGAGGATCAGCCCTTGTCCAAACCCGCCTGGATCAGCCGGGAGGTCACCGGCCTTGCGCGCTATTACAACAGCAGTCTGGTGGGCTATCCCTTCTCCCGCTGGAAACCGGAAGAGAAATAGCCGAAAGTCCCGCGGGACCGGCTTGCGCGCGCCCGCAAGAAAAGGTAGTGATGATGCGGACGGCGTGATCGCGGTCAAGCGGGGCGGACGGAGGGGGCATGATCCTCAAAGAGTGCTATACGGTCCTCGGATTGTCGGAGGACGCCCTTCTTCCCGATGTGAAAAGCGCTTACCGGCGGCTGGCCTTTTCCCTGCATCCGGATCTCAACCCCGATGTCCCCGATGCCGCGCAGCGGTTTCAGGAGCTGAACGAAGCCTACGTCCTGCTCAGTCAGGCCCTGGCCGTGCCCGGCGGCCCGAGGCAATCGGAGCAGACGGCGCGGGCGCGGGAAGAGGCCCGCAAGGCCTATGAAAAGGCCCGGCAGCAACAGGGGGAAAAAGGGGACCCTCCCCCGGAAAAGAGCAGGGAAGAGATCCTTGCTGATATTCTCCATGATCCCTTTGCCCGCCGCGTCTTTGAAGACATTTACAGCCACATCCGCCACGACGACAGACCGCGCGCTTCGGCGGGAGCCAGGAGCCGTTCCGCGGCCGGACAAAAGGGAGGGGCGGCGGAGAAAAAAGGGAGCGGTCCCGTTCTCGGCGGCATCAAGAGCTGGCTGCGCAGGCAAATTGACGAGGAACAGATCCTCAGGCTGCCGGGGGAGCAGATTGTTCCCGGCGCGCGGGTGCGCCTGCAGATCCGCCACGGTCTTTCCGGCGATCCCCAGACCGTTGAACTCACCCTGCCTCCGGAATTCGCCCCCGGAAAGGCGATGCGGCTTAAAGGCATGGGCCGCCGCCTCGGCAACTGGCGCGGCGACCTCTATGTCCGCATAGAGCCGGCCTGAAGGGGAAAAGGCCCGCGGGAGCGTCGCTGTTGATCCGACGTCTTGAAAGGCCCGTTTCACGCCGTACCTGCAACCGTTACCCATGTGCCGATCCAAAGCCGACCTGAGCGGGAAAACCGGGCGGGAACCGTCTATACCGCAGGAAATGTTGCCTTGCCCGGAGATTGGGGATATACTGTTTCTCCTTGTTTCAGTTGATCTGTCCGCCTGAAAGTCCTGTCGCGGGAGCGGGCGGAAAAGCGGCATTCGGCCGGATGCCCCCCAACGCGAGTTTTTCATGGCTTCTTTCCCGAAACGGTTCCTGCCGATTGTCCTGCCTGTCCTCCTCCTCGCGACCGGGGGGGCCTATTGGCTTTACCTGCCGCAGGAAGAAAAAGTCTCCCTTCTTTCGGGCGCGTTGCCGGGGCGGAACGGCACGGTTCTGTCCGGGCAGCCCGGCCCGCTTCCGGCCGTCCTCTCCCCGGCGGTTCCTCCCTCCGCTTCCCCGGAACGGGATGTCCCCCATTCTCCCCCGGAAAGACCTCATTCTTCTTCTGATCCGGCATTGGACCCGCCGGGATCCCCCCCTCTGGCCGATGCTCCCTCCCCACTCAGGACAGAGGAGGAGCCGGCCGTTCCGGCCCCTGCCGGGGAAGAGGCCGTTCCGGTCTCTGCCGGAGAAGAGTCCGCTCCGGCCGCTCCGGCCCCTGCCGGGGAAGATCCCGCTCCGGCCCCTGTCGCCGCCGATGCGGCGCTCCCGGTCTCCGGCGACAGTCCCGCCGCCGTCTTCAACCAGGGGCGGTCTGTCGCCTCCGGCACGGTCCAGGGGGAGATCCCGGACCCGCGGGCCGTTGTCGACACCCGGCGCATTTTTGGCGATCTCCCGGAGGGCGCCGCCGGACAGGGCGTCCCCAAAGGCGAGGATGGCCTGATAGGCATCGCCTTTATCCACGATCTCGCGGCCTTTCTGGTGGAAAATTACTGGCCCGCCGGCACCCATCCCCTGGCCGGGAGCCGGGGCATCAGCACGGCGGATCTCAAATGGGCCAACAACAAATACGGGGTGCAGCTGGAAGGCTTCCGGGTCAACAGCGCCAACCCCGATTCCGAGCGGAAGCGCATCCTGCGCCATGTGCTGAGTCCCTCCATGGTCAAGGGGCTGTATGCCCTTTACCGGGATCGCTTTCTGGAGGCCCTTGCCCGGGAAGCCGCCACCAGGCGGCGCGGCCTTGGCGGCACGGAGCGGGTTCTGACGCCTGCGGAGATATCCGGCATGTTCCGCTTCTATGCCGGGCAGGCCCGGGGCCTTGCCGGGGCCATGCGCGCCTATTTCTCCCGTGAAGACATGGCGGCGCGGGTGGCGGCCTGCGCCGGGGCGGCGGAAAAAGCCGCCGCGGCCCGTCTTCGCTACCAGGAAAGTCTGTCCGCCAATCCGGCTTCTCTGTCGGCGTCCGCCCGCGAGTACCAGCAGGCCGTCATCAGGCGGGATCAGGAACGGGCGAATCTGGCCGCCGCCCTGCGCAGGGGCGGCAATACCCGCGGGCTGGACGCGGAATCCCTGGTCTTTGTGGCCATGTGGCTGTACCGTCGCGCCCCTGAGGATGCTCCCGCCCTGCGGGGCCTCATCGCGATCCTGGAGGATCTGGCCGGCCGGCTGGAAACGGCGGGCGCGGCCTCTCCAACCGCGCCGCCCTCCCGCAGTCCATGAGCCGCGTCTCTCCGCCCTTTGTCTTCATCAGCGGCGGTTGCCGCAGCGGCAAGAGCGCCTATGCCCAATCTCTGGCGGAACGCTGCGCGGAGCGCGGGCAGGCCCTTTTTCTGGCCACGGCCCACCCGCGCGATGAGGAAACGCGCCGGCGCATCGCCGATCACCGGCGCGCGCGCGGTCCCTGCTGGAAGACGCGGGAGCCGTTTCCCGGCAAAGAGGGGGATCTCTGGCGCGATCTGCCGGTTCTGGCCCGGGGAATGGGCGCCGTTCTCCTGGATTCGTTGACTTTATGGCTCAGCGCCGCCCTGGAGAATCTTCGGGAGGCGGAGGCCGGGAACATTGCACCCTGCGCGGGGCAGCCTCCGGCTGAAATGTCCTGGTGTCGCGAAGGGCAGAGCTGCAACGCCGGCGGGATTGGCGCAGGCGGGCCTTGTCCGCCGTCAGGCGACAGGCTCAAAGCGCAAGCGCTTGAGAGTTGCGGCCATTTGTTGCGGGCGCTGTCTGTTTTGCCCTGTCCGGTGGTTCTGGTCAGCGACGAGGTCGGTCTGGGGCTGACGCCGGCCGATCCGGCCGGCCGTCTTTTCCGGGACGCCCTGGGTCTGGCGAACCAGCAGGCGGCGCGTCTGGCCACCCAGGCTGTCTTTGTCGTCAGCGGGCTGCCCCTCCTCCTCAAGGGAGAGTCTCTGCCCTGAAGGAGTTTGCCCGCGGCCGCCTTTTTCCGCCGCAAGGGAGTTTCCCATGACTGACGCGCGACCGGGGGATCACATTACGGCCAGATGCCGCCGCTGTGACGACGTAACCGGGCATATCGTCACCCTTGTCCTGGGCGGCGCCATTTCCAGAGTGGAATGCAAAGCCTGCGGCAGCGTCCATAAATACCGCGACGCCCCGGCGGAGCGGCTTGAGGGGCAAGGGCGGCCCGCCCCGCGCCAGGCCAGGGCCGGCCGGACGCGGGAAGAGGTCCGGGCGGCCATAGCGGGCCTTCGCCGGGACACTGCGCCGCCTCCAGCGCCCGGGGCCCCCGCGCGGGGTCGCGCCGGGAGGCAGGAAAGCGCCTGGCAGGAGGCCATGCGGCGGCACGAGGGCGAACCGTCTCATCCCTATTCCATGCAGGGGACCTTCCAGGCCCGTACCCTGCTCCGGCACCCTGTCTTCGGGCAGGGAGAAATCCTTGAGATCACAAAACCGGACAAGATGCAGGTCCTCTTCCGGGAGGGGGTAAAAATTCTCCGCTGCAAGCTCTCCTGAGCGCGTCCGGAGTTCTCCACCTCCGGGGGGAGGACGGCTTTTTATCCGGGGGTGAATGGCGGGGCTTTTGCCGGGGGACCACCTGCCTTTCCCGTGCATCCGGGTAAAAAGGCGGATAAATTTTCCAGGAATCGGCAAATTTCCTATTGACGCCCTTCTTGGCTTCGGGCAAGGTTCAGGGCATAAAGAATGCGCATGTCCGGCAAATTGTGTGCAGGAAAGTCAGGCGCGGTGTTTCATTTATTTTTTGCGAGGATTTTTGCATGACTAAATCTCTCTATGTGGGCAACTTGCCTTGGTCGGCAACGGAAGAAGAAGTGCGCAGCCTGTTCGCTGCCCACGGCACAGTCAACTCCGTCAAACTGGTGAGTGACCGGGAAACCGGCAGGGCTCGCGGGTTTGGCTTTGTTGAAATGGAAGCCGCCGATGCCTCCGGGGCCATGGAAGCTCTTGACGGAAGCAACTTTGGCGGTCGCACCCTGCGGGTGAACGAAGCTCAGCCCAAAGCTCCCCGTCAGCCGCGCTATTAATTTCGCAGCGCCGGCTTTGGTTCGCCCCGATGGCAATGCTCGTCGGGGCGCTTTTTTATGTTTCGCCCGACGGGAATGCTCGTCGGAGCGCTTTTTACGCTTCGTCTTCCTCTGCCAGTTCTTCTTCCACGGTTTCCAGGACAATTTCCATGGCCACGGCCTCGAGAGGCGGGACATCCAGCCTTGGGGCCAGCAGGGGCAGGTAGTCCCGCCCTGCCTTCAGTTCCCCGCCGACCAGCCCTGCGTAGCGGACTATGTACCGGGACACGGCCGCGAAGACCGCCTCCTCCTCGCGTTCCAGGGCGCTGAGAACCTCCTCGCGGGAGAGCGCGGCCAGTTTGGGATCAAGGGGCGTCTTCCGGGTGTTGTTGTCCGACATGGCTGTATAATTCCGGGTTCAGGTTCGGATCGTTGTACATTTTGAACTGCTGATAGGCCGCCGGCCTTTTGCGCCCAGCCGCATAGTCGTCCAGAAGTTCCAGAACAGAGCGCGCCAGATCCAGGCGCTGGCTCCGAAGAACGGCGAGCTTGTCCCGGCAGGCCTTGCGGTGTTCCCCCCCGGCATCCCGGCGGAGCGTCTGTTCTTCCATGTGGTAAATCTTGAGGGCCAGAATGGAGAGGCGGTCTATGGCCATGCCCGCGGTTTCCGTATTCAGGCGCCGCGCCGCCTCCCGGGGCAGAAAGGGTTCCAGCAGGATCGCCAGGCGGCGGTCCACCTTTTCAATGCCGTCGTTGCGCGTCTGGTTCAGGGCGTCAATTTCCCGCTTGCAGGCGGCAATGGCAGCATCGGGGACATCCCGGCGCCGGGCGCGGTCCTCCACATGCCAAAGGCGGAAATTGCTGGCGTGCTGCGCGAGAATCAGCGCGCGCAGATCCTCCCCTCCAGCCTGAACCGGCAACGGCGCCCGCGGGACGTGCCATTCTTCCACAGCGGCCGTCTGGGCGGCAAAAGCCTCTTCCAGGGCGGCGTAAAGCCTTTTGATGTCTTTCATCCTTTTTCCGTCTGCCCGGAGCCGGCGACCCTTTCTTCCCGGATAAAGCCCAAGGCGCGCAATTTGGTGAAATAGCTGTTCATCTCCATCTCCACCACCCGGAATGCCCCGGGAACCCCGTGGATCTCAATGCCGTCTCCCTGTTGCAGGGCATGGACTTCCTGTCCGTCCAGGATCAGGGCCAGATTGCCCTTCTCGACGGTAAGGCGGAGGCGGGTTTGTCCCTCCAGAACCAGGGGCGAAAAGGCGCTGAGATAGGGGCAGACCGCCACCGCCGCATATACAGGCAAGGAGGGGAAAAGCAAGGGGCCGCCCGCGGAATGGGCATATCCCGAGGAACCTGTGGGCGTCGCCAGGATAACGCCATCCGCGCGCAGATCCATAAGGGGATTGTCGTTGACGGCAAGCCGCAGAGCAATCAGGCGGGCCGGCTCCCTGCGGCTGAGCAGGGCGTCGTTGACGGCCCAGCCGGAGGCCAGCAGGCGATCCTCCCGAAAATGTTTCCAGGTCAGGGCCAGACGGGATTCCAGGGAGAGACGGCCGGCCAGCAGGGCCGCAAAAAATTCCTTCCAGGCGGAAGGCTCGATCCTGGACAAAAAGCCCACGCGGCCGAAATTGACTCCGGCCAAGGGGATATCCCGCCCCATGAGGGTGCGGGTCACAGAGACAAAGGTGCCGTCTCCGCCCAGGACAAGGGCCAGATCGGCTTGCGGCACGGCTGTATACAGGGCGCCGCCCCCGTCGTGGAAACCCAGCCAGGAGCGGAGGCCCTGCTCACGCAGCCAGTTGTGCAGGATTTGGCCGAGATTCCTGGCGTCCGGATTGTCCGTCTTGGCGATGACGGCGAAAGAGGAAGGGAGGAAGTCCGGCATCACCGATCCAGCTTGAGATCCAGTTCAGAGGGGATGATTGCGCCCCTTTTTCCGGAAGAGGGTTTCGGGAGGCGGAGGAAGTCCTCGCCCACGGGATCCAGACCGGCGGCCGAAGGATAGGAATAATCCGGCGCCGGGGGAGGCGCGATGCGGGTTGCCGGCGATCCTTCCTCCTTCCTGTCTTGCCCGCTGTCCGGCAGGGGGGCGAAAAGATCCCGGAGATCTCCGGAAGGCGGGGAGACATTCGTCCGGTTTTCCGGCGCCTCATTCTTTTTCAACTGCAGTTGGCGCAGAAGAAAGTGGATATCCATAAGTTGTTGCTCCACATCCGCCAGGGCCGTGTGGTGCTGGCGGAACCACTCGCGCAGAGCCGCCGTCTGGGAGGACTGGGAGCGGATGACGAAGAGGAACATCACCAGCATGCCCGCGAAGGACAACAGCAGCATGACCATCAGGGATACCAGGGCATCATCGAACATGAGATCGCTCCGGTCGGGGTTGGCGGCGCGCCTCCCGCGCTTGCGCCCGGAAAGAACTTCGCTTACATGGGGATACGCGGCGCGCTTATCTTTGCTCTTTTTTGGGGAATAGCACAGAATCGCTGCCGAAACAACGATTTCCGGAGGCGGCCATGACCTCTTCCCCCTTTCGTCCCCATCTTGTGGTGGCGGACGCCAAGGGCAACATCTATGACCATCCCCGCCTGCTCATGGTCTGCCGGCGGGGGGCTGAAATCAGCCTGCCGCGTCCGGACGAGCTCATCCCCCTGCCGGAGGAAAGTGAACTCTTTCTCCTGCCAGGCCGCCGCGCCCTGGGTTTTGACCCGGACAGCGGCGCTCTGGAGGAACAGGAAGATCTGGCCGTGGCCGCCTTTGCCGCCCCGGCCCATACCCTCAGCGCCCACCCGGCCTATGTCCGTGCCGGAGACGCCCCGGTCCTTCCCCTTTTCGCCTACGGGGCCGTGGGCGTCGCCCCTGATCGCGTCTCTCACTGCGCCCAAAGGGGTGATTCCGATACGCGGCAGGAGTTTCG